>JAIRXN010000104.1 GCA_031268245.1 Treponema sp.
CCCTCATGCCGTCGGCCTCGGAAAAATCGGCCTTGGCGTAGATCGTCTCCCGCTCCTTTTGAATTCCGTAAAGTTTCGGATACCCCATAATCACCGTTTCCAGGACCGGATATTCCTCAAAGGCAAAGTGATCCTGCTTAAGCACCGCCATGCGCTGACCGGAACTGACGGCAATTTCCCCCCGGTCGTACTCGGTTTCCCCGGAGAGGATTCTGAGGAAGGTGGACTTCCCCGCGCCGTTCGCCCCGATAATGCCGTAGCAGTTGCCGGGGGTAAATTTAAGATTAACATCCTTAAAAAGGATACGCTCCCCAAAACTAAGACTAAGATCGGTAATGGTAATCACTAATAACAACTCCCGTTATGAAATGCCGTATCATAACAAAAAAGGGCTTGTTGATCCATCGTGCGCGGGCTTTACAGCGGGAATGTATTTTTTTACACTGGGGGCAAGGAGAGAACTGCCATGAATACATTTTTAACCTTCGCGAAGTACAACCAGGAGTCCAACCAAAAGGTTCTGGACCTGCTGGATAAACTTTCCAACGATGAGCGGGAAAAGGACCGGGGCTCCTTTTTTAAGAGTTTGTCCGGCCTGGTCCGGCATCTTGGCGGCGGGTCACTGTTTTTCGCCGGCCTTTTCCGCGGCGCCCTGGGCTCCGCCCCGGCGGCGAAACCCCTGGCGGCCTTGGAGAGGCTGAGTTTCCCCGAGGAAACCCTGACCGGGGCCCAGTGGGAACAGGCTGTTGCGGACATAAAAACCGCGGACCAGGCCCTGGTGGATTTTGCCGGGGCCTTGACGGAGGCGGACCTTTCCGCCCCGGTAAAACTGGACTGGTACGGCGGCAATCCCGCGGCGGTCCCCCTGTCCTTCATGCTCCTGCAGCTTATGGCCCACAACACCCACCACCGGGGGCAGTTGTCGCAGATTTTTGACGAGTTGAAAATCGACAACGACTATTCGGGGATTAACGCAGCGTTCCTGTGATCTAAGCGAGGGAACAGTGCCCGGTTTTCCGTATCGCCAGTTCCCCCGTCCTCTTAAATCCCCGTTCCTTCATATAGGCCCCGATGCCGTCAATAATTTCCGTCATAGCCCGGGGGTTGGCGAAGGTGGCGGAGCCTACCTGGACCGCCGCCGCTCCGGCGAGGAGGAATTCCAGGGCGTCGCCGGCATCCGAGATGCCCCCCATGCCGACGACCGGGACTCTTGCTGTTTCACAGAGTTCCCAGACCATCCGCAGGGCCAGGGGCCTGATGGCGGGGCCGGAAAGGCCGGCGCTGATGTTGCCGAAGACGGGCCGCCGCAGGCGGATGTCAATGGCCAGGGCCTTAAAGGTGTTCACCAGGGAAAGGGCGTCGGCCCCGGCTTTGACGCAGGAGCGGGCTACCGCTTCCAGGTCCGGGGCGTTGGGGGAAAGTTTTACCATCAGGGGCTTGTCCGGGGCGGCCCTGCGGACCAGGGCGGTTACGGCGGCGGCGGTCTCCACTTCCAGGCCGAAGGCCATGCCCCCGGCCTTTACGTTGGGGCAGGAGATGTTGAGTTCTATCATGTCGATAGAAGTATTGTTGAGGAGCGCCGCCCCCCGCTCGTATTCCTCCATCGCGGACCCCGAGAGGTTGGCGATAACCACCGGTCCCAGCGCCCGCAGGCCGGGGAGTTCCTTTTCGATAAAGGCCGGAATCCCGGGGTTTTCCAGGCCGATAGAATTCATCAGCCCCCCGGGGGTTTCGTGGAGCCGGGGCCCCCTGTTACCTGGCTGGGGCCGGAGGGTAAGGCCCTTGGTGCAGATGCCCCCAAGCCGGGGAATTTCCAGAAGATCCGCGTATTCCCTGCCGTAGCCAAAGGTCCCCGACGCGGCGATTACCGGGTTCCTGAACGGCACCCCCGCGATACATACCGAAAGGTCCGGCCCTTCCCAAACGGGGTCCGGGGTTTTCATAAGAAGCAAATCTCCTCCGCAGGGAAAACAGGGCCATCGGCGCAGCATCGGCGGTTCCCCCCGGCGGTCTCCACGGTACAGCCCAGGCAGGCCCCCACCCCGCAGGCCATGCGCCGTTCCAGGCTGACGCAGCAGGGGACTCCCGCGGCCCCGCACTTTTCCGTTATTACCCGCAGCATGGGTTCCGGGCCGCAGGCAAAGACCGCCCGGTATGCTCCGGGTTCAAAAAAAACGGGAATCCGCCCCCGCAGGCCCTCCGAACCGTCTTCCGTGGCAAGAACCAGCTTCCGGGAATAGGGACGTACCTCCGAGCAAAGCCCCTGGACCGGGGAAGGGGCCGGACCGGGGGGAGGATCGTCCAGGGCGGCGGTTTTGAAACCCCCGTAAAAATCGAAAAGCCGCCCTTCTTTGGCGAGTTCCGGGACCAGGGCCAGCAGGGGGGCGATGCCGATGCCGCCGCTTACAAGGGCCAGGACCCCCGCCTCCGGGGGAAGAAAATCTCCCCAGGCGTTCCCCAGGGGCCCGGTCAGTTCCGCCTGGTCCCCTATCCCCATATCCAAAAGCTCCGCGGTTCCGGCGCCCCTCCGGGCCGCAAGGAAACGGAGCGTCCCCCGGCGGAACCCCGCCGCGCTGACAGGCCGCCCCAAAAACCGGCTAAACCGTTTCGGCCTGATCATAAAAAACTGCCCCCCCCGGGGAGCCGGGCCGGGCCAGTCAAAGTCCAGCCAGGAGACCCCGGCGCTGATTCCAGTTTTGGCAAGCAGGGAACAGCTTAACTGCCGCTTGGAAGGAAAGGCCATGGGCTCAATGTAGTGAAAAGCCCGCGCCGGGACAAGGTTCCGCAGAGCAAAACGCCGCCCCGTTCAAGAGCAGGAGGCAGAATCCCCGCGCATCAGCCCTTGCAGGCTGTGCCGCAACGAGGGTTATAAGGCATCCCCATACGGAGTTATGTGCAATACCGCCTAAATTGGTTGGAAAATACAGAGACAAAAGAAAATTTATCTGATAATGTTAAAATATCGGAGATGTAAATATGGAACATTTTCCTGATTTTATGAAAAAAACCGAAAATTTTATTCCAAAAAATTCACAAAATACAGATGATATTGTTGGATATTATTATACCGCAAATGATGGTTCTCAAATAGCTTTTTGGGAATGTTTTTCTGATAGAGAATCAAAAAGACATAAGCATAATTTTGATGAATATATGGTATGTTTAAGTGGGGAATATATTGTATATATTGAAAATGAACAACATATTTTACATACTGGAGATGAATTACATATACCAAAAGGAAAAGAACAATGGGGTTTTTGTAAAGCTGGAACAAGAACAATTCATGCTTTCGGGGGAAAAAGAATATAAAATTTAAATATTTATAAAACGATTGAGTTAATATAATAAAATTATGTATAAAATAACGGAGTACGGCGGCACTGCACATAACAGGTCTGTTTACGCTTCGGACGCTGAAGCGCCCTCGGGCTCCGTTTTGGCTAGGTCATTCGCTTTGCTCATTCCCACGCCAAAACTCCGCCACATCTCGCCAGCCCTGGTCTTTGCTTCGCAAAGCCCTTATCCGGGCTGGCAAAACGTCGTAAACAGCCGGAACGTTATACCGGAATTTCGCAAGACTTGTGAAGAAACCAACCGGGTTTCTGAACAAGTCCATTGACTTAATAATTGCAATATGGCAAAGTTGGAAATTACCCGGAGTAAGGACATGAAAATTAATAAAGATGGCAGCGGTACATTCAGTGCCGGTTTTCGGCGTTCATTGATTGCGTTGGTTATACCAATTGCATTTCAAAATTTGATTTCAGCGGCAGTAAATTCGGCTGATATTGTTATGTTAAGCAATGTAGGACAATCTGTAATGTCGGCTGTTTCCCTTGCTGGTCAAATTACCTTTGTTTTAATGCTTTTTTACGCCGGGCTTGCCATTGGTACAGGTATTCTTACTGCTCAGTATTGGGGAAAAAATAATACAATGGCTATAAAGCGGGTACTAAGCATTGCTTGTATATTTTCGGTTATTGTATCATTTTTGTTTTTTATTGCTTCTATCGTCTTTCCGGACTCTCTCATGCATATTTTCACAAATGATGAAGAATTAATTATGTATGGGGTGAAATATCAACGCTCCCTTTCTTTTTCGTATCTGGCAATGAGCCTGTCACAGATGTACCTTGCCATGGTAAAGAGTATGGAAAAAACCCATTTTAGCGCAATTGTCAGTTCTGCGGGACTGATTTTAAATATTCTTTTAAATGCCTTATGCATTTTTGTGTTATTCAAAGGCGATCCTGAAATGACCATCATTGGCGTAGCTGCAGCTACCGTTATTGCGCGTTTTTTTGAGCTTGCTTGTTGTTTTATTCATTCCCTGCATAGCGGGAACGTACGTTTCAGCTTGCCAATACGTGATAATGTACAAAAGCTGCTTCTACATGATTATTTACGGTACACAATACCTGTTTTGGCAAATTATGTAGTATACGGGGGCGCACTGGCAGCATCAATTGCGATTATTGGGCATGTTAGTTCTGATATGGTAGCTGCAAATGCAATTATAAACGTAGTAAAAAACCTGGCAACTGTATTGTGCAACGGTATCGGAGTCGGCGGAAGCATTCTTGTAGGGAAATATTTAGGAAGCCAAGATATTCAATTTGCAAAAAAAGCGGGAATCAAAATATATAAATACGCTTTGGGTTTTGGGGTATTGGCAGGTATCACAATTCTAGCAATGAAACCTTTGATATTTATTCTTGTCAATATAAATATTATCGCACAAGGCTATTTGAATTTGATGCTCTTTGTCTGCGCCTTTTGGAGCATTGGTAAATCACTTAATTCCACAATAATCGGCGGAATATTTCCGGCCGGCGGAGATGCAAAATTCGGCTTTCTATGCGATGTTATTGTAATGTGGGGAATTATTATACCGCTTTCGCTTGTATGCGCTTTTATATGGCATGTACAGCCTGTTATACTGTATATAGTTATATGTTCAGATGAATTTATCAAGATGCCCGTAGCCTTGATTAGGTTTCGCCAATACCGGTGGCTTAATAATATCACAAGGGATTTTAAATAATAACTCACCTTACGCAACCCGGGAAATTTAACCACGGACGGCTGTTCTGCTTCGCAGAACTTGGACAAGCACGGACAAAAGAGAGAATTTCAGCCAAAAGGCCTGAGTTGTCCGTGTGGTCAGTGGCTAATAATATGTCCATGGAGCCCGCCTATACACCCCTTATAGCAGACTTCAAATGTCCAAGAGTTGAAAAAAAACCATAAAACCCCTATACTGGCCTACGTCATGAATCTTGAAGCATTTATCCTCGGCAGCGGGGGCATGATGCCCCTTCCCAATCGGCATCTTACATCGGTACTTCTCAGGCGCGAGGGGGATCTCTTTCTCTTTGATTGCGGAGAGGGAACCCAGGTGAGTCTCCGCAGGCTTAACCTCCGCTGGAAGAAGATATCCGCCATTTTTATCAGTCATACCCATGCGGATCATGTAACAGGTTTGCCCGGTCTCCTCATGCTTTCAAGCCAGGTGGACAGGGATGATCCTCTCTATATTTACGGTCCTCCCCGGATAGCCGAATACATAGAAACCAGCCGCCGGGTTTTGGATATGCACATCAACTACGAAATCGTGGTCAGGGAGATCAATGGGCCCGGACCGGTATATGAAGGGGAGGACTTCCGGGTGAAATGCTTCGCCCTGCGTCATACCAAGCCCTGTTACGGCTATGTTCTCGAAGAGGACGGCCGTCCCGGTGAATTTCATCCGGAAAAGGCTGAGAAACTGGGAGTACCCAGGGGGCCTCTCTGGTCAAGGCTCCAGCACGGGGAGTCTGTAAGAGCGGCGGACGGATCTCCTGTGAGGCCCGAAGACGTGTTGGGAAAGCCTCGTTCAGGCCGGAAGTTTTCCTTTGTTACCGATTCGCTTGCCTTCCCGGAGATAGCGCCTGAAGTCGCAGGATCGGATCTTTTTGTCTGTGAAGGTATGTTTGAACAGGAACTTATAGAAAGCGCCAGGGAGAAGAAGCACATGACAGCATCTCAGGCTGCGCGTATCGCTGTTGAGGCCGGGGTAAAGAGGCTGGCCCTTATCCATTACAGTCCCCGCTATACGGATTTTGACCTGAAACAGCTTTTGAAGGAGGCCCAGGCTCTCTTTCCCGAAACGATACTTTCCAGGGACAGGATGGTTTTACCTATTGACTATATAGATTGATTGACAGGGAGAGCTATTTATGATTGAGGTGAAGACAAATGATCGAAGTTAAAAATTTATCGAAGAGCTACGGAGACTTTGAAGCGGTGAAGGACGTGTCCTTCTCCGTGGGTTCCGATCAGGTGCTTGGTTTTCTCGGTCCCAACGGGGCCGGAAAAACCACCATCATGAAGATCCTCACGGGCTATCATTACCCCAGCGCAGGGGAAGCTCTGGTAGACGGCGTTTCCGTGCAGGAGGAACCGGTGGAGTTGAAGAAACGCATCGGCTATCTTCCGGAAGGGGTGCCTCTCTACGGGGATCTTACGGTGGACGAGTACATGGCTTTTGCGGCGGAAGGCCGCGGCATTCCCAAAAAACGCCGGAAAGAGGCTATTGAGGCGAGTCTTGAAGCCTGCGGGTTAAAGGATATGCGTTCCCGGCTCATAGAGCATCTCTCCAAGGGCTACAAGCAGCGGACAGGTCTCGCCCAGGCCATCGTTCACGATCCTGCCATACTTATTCTGGATGAACCTACCACCGGTCTTGACCCTAACCAGATCATCGAAATCCGTTCCTTAATCCGGGAACTGGGGAAGCGCAAGACCGTGATTCTCTCTACCCACATTCTCCAGGAGGTGGAGGCAATCTGTTCTCAGGTACTGATCCTCAACCGCGGCCGCATTGCCGCGCAGGGGAGGCCCGAAGAAATTGCCGGAGCCATAAAGGGCGGGGATACCTGGGAACTCATCTTGAAGGGCGCCGAAATTCACGCTGTCCGCAGTGCGTTGACAAGGCTCGGCAGGCTTATCGAAGGCGGCCTGCAGAATCAGGAAACGGAGATCCTGGACAATGGGCTGATTAAGGCAGTCTTCTTTGTTTCCGCATCCGCTGCGGAAAACGGGGAGAAGATCTTCGACTGGGCCATTGATAGTTCTCTCAAGATCCTCGGCATGAACCGTAAAAAACTCAGCCTGGAAGACATCTTTGTCGAACTCACCCACGAGATGCCTTCCGTGAATAAAGTTTCTCCCCCTGAAGGAGCCTGACAATGAAAAAGTTTTCTTTACCCGGAACGGAGAATATGCCTGTCCTGGCCCTGGCAAAAAAAGAGCTTTACTCTTTTAGCAATTATCCTGTTACCTACGGTATCGGCATATTCTTCCTGCTCTTCTGTTCGATATGGCTTTTCTATTTCCAGCATTTCTTTACCATGGATACCGCCTCTCTCCGTTCCTGGTTTGCCGCCTTTCCCCTGGCCTTTATTCTGGTGATACCTTCCATTACCATGAAGAGCTGGGCCGAAGAACGGCGGGTGGGCAGCATAGAAATCCTCCTTACCATGCCCTTTTCGGAATGGGATCTTGTACTGGGTAAATTTCTTGCAGCCTTCGGAGTGCTTGTCTTTATCCTCATCCTCAGCATCCCTCTTCCCCTGAGCCTCATGAGCCTGGGAGCTTTTGACGGGGGAGTGATCCTCTGCGAGTACCTGGGGGTTCTGCTTCTGGGATGTTCCGCCATAAGTCTCGGGCTTTTTCTTTCGAGCCTTTCCGGGAATCAGGCAGGCGCTTTTCTGGGAAGCGCAGTGATACTGTTGACAGTTATGCTGATTAACCGTGTAACGCTTGTTTTTAACCTTCCTCCCTCTCTTGCGGCGGTGTTTAACTGGCTGTCCCTTTCCTTTCATTTTGAAAGCTTTTCCCGGGGTCTCGTTGATACGCGGGATCTCTCTTTCTTCATCATTACCGCCATCCTGTTCCTCTTTCTGAATACCAGGGTGCTTATCTACCGGAAATGGCGTTGAGGAGGGGAACATGATAACCCAATTTTCGTGTGTTCGACCGACCGCACAATTAAACCGGACAGGGAGCGAAGTTTCATGACAAAACGGCAAGTCAACAGTATTACTATTCTGTCCATCGTGGTTGTTGTCCTGGTCCTCATGCTTTCAAACAGGCTCTGGTTCAGGCTGGATCTTTCCAAAAACAAGGCCTACACTATTTCTGCGATTTCCCGCAGGCTTCATGAAGAGATCCCCGACGAGGTGCGTATTACCTACTATATTTCCGGGAAACTTGCATCGATTCATCCCCTGCCCGGAGAGATAGAGGATCTTCTGCGGGAATATGCGGCCTATTCGAGGGGCAAGATACGCATTGTTCTGCGTGATCCTGTCAAGGCGAATCTGGTTGAAGAAATTGAGCAGATGGGAATTCTCCCCCAGCAGATTCAGACGGTGGATCAGGGCGAAACCAGCATTGCTACGGTTTACACAGGCATTGTCATTGAGTATCTGGATCAGGCAGAGATACTGCCGGTTGTGTTTTCCCTTGAAACCCTTGAGTACGATCTTACTTCCCGTATCCGCTCCCTTGTCAGCGGTGTCGAGCGGCAGACGGGGATCATTGTAGGAGACAGTTACCGTCAATGGAATCAGGACTACGGCTATCTGGGCCAGGCTCTGCTCCAGGCGGGCTACCGTACACGGCTTCTTGAACCCGGGGAAGAGATCCCCGAAAATCTTCCGAGTCTCGTGGTTCTCGGCGGCGCCGAAGACTTTGACGACTGGGCCCTTTACCGCATCGACCGTTATATTCAGGGAGGCGGCAAGGTCTTTTTTGCGGCGGAGGCTGTGTTTGTAGATTCCCAGGGCGGCAGCCTTGAGGCCCGGAGCATAAATGATAAGGGCCTGCTGAGTATGCTTGCCTCCTACGGCGCGGAAGTTACAAACAGCCTTGTCCTGGACACGGCGGCCCTGACGCTCCAGTATCAGAGCCGCCAGGCAAACGGCGTAACGCAGTACAGGATCATCCGTTATCCCCACTGGATCGGGGTGCTTCCCCAAAACGGCAATCCTAAAAATCCGGTAACGGCCCGTTTTTCCGGTGTAGACCTCTTCTGGCCCAGCCCCATTACGGTAAACGCCCCTGCGGGGATCGATTCCGGGGAACTTTTTGCCAGTACTCCCGAGGCGTGGCTGATGACCAACAGTTTTGTTACCAATCCGGACATGGCTTTCCTGTTTGAAAACGAGGCGGAAGCTACCAGAGGCCGGGAAGTTCTTGCAGTATCATTAAGCGGTGTATTTCCCTCCTATTTCCGGGGAAGGGACAAGCCGCAGAGGGAAGGCTCCGGAGAAGAACTTCCCGCTCTGCCATTGCAGGGTCTCTCTTCCCGGATCATTGTAGTGGGGGATACCGATTTTCTCACCGCTATGCTCCAGTTTACCAGGGGAGAGAGGAACCTTGAATTCTTTATTCAGGCCCTGGACTGGCTCTCCAGTGACGATGAGATAATCGGTATCAGAAACCGGGAAGCGGGTTCGGGCCGGCTTGACCGCATCGCCGATCCCCAGCGCAGAGAAGCCGTCATACGTTTTTCCCAGATACTCAACATAGTACTTGTACCGGCGGGTCTGTTGGCCCTGGCCTTCTTCCTTGCATGGCGGAGAAAGAAGAGGGCTCTCTCAAGCGGAATTACAGGAGCATAACATGGCGTATAAACGGAAACTTGTCATACTTTTGTCCCTGGCGGGAATTCTTCTGCTTGCCAATATTCTTGTTACTCTGATCGATTCCGGCTGGGCATCTTCCCGCTCTTCTTCTTTTTCCTGGATCGATCCCCGTTCCGAAGGCCGTATCGACGGCATAGAGATACGGGGCACGGCGGAAGAGGTATCCCTTTTCAGGCGGAACAATCTCTGGCATGTAAACAACGAAGGCCGCGAGTACCCGGCCAAACAGGAGCGGGTGGAGGATTTTCTTGCCCTTTTTACACGGAGACAGGAGTGGCCGCTGCGTTCTTCCTCTTCGTCTTCCCATGCCCGTCTTGGAGTGGAGGAGGCGGAGGCCGGGCGGATAATACTCAAAGCGGGGGCAGGACTTCCCCTGCTGGATCTTCTGACCGGCGGCATGGATGCTACAGGCCGGGAAATCTACCTTCGCAGGGCAGGGGAAGATGCAGTCCGTTCCGGGGAGGACGGTTTCAGTTCCTATCTTTCGGGTTCCCTGACTTCGTGGTACAATCTGCGTCTCTTTCCTGCCGCTGAAAAGGGAGGCCCCCGTCCTGCGGATGTGCAGCGCGTAACGCTGGAGTTTCCCCCCGTTTCAGCGGATGAAGATGAAGGCGGCGCCGTACAACCGGCTTCCCCGGTTCTCACTTTTACGCGGGACGGAAACAACTGGAACATGAGCGGTACCGATACCGCGATTGAACGGACAAAGGCGGAATCCTGGCTGCAGGGTATCCTTAATACGGAAGGGGAGAATTTTGCTCCGGAGCATACCGGGCCTTACGATTCGGGCCGTGTCTCTCTGGAACTGGGAAACGGCAGTGTTCTTGTCATTGCCTTTTCTCCCCAGGACGCCTCAGGCAAACGGAATGTTACGGTAAGCGGCTCAAATGAGGTTTATACACTTGCAGACTGGGCCGTGAGCCGGATATTCAGGGAAGCTGCTTACTTTGAGACGCAATAAAGTTGCGGTATTTTTCAAGGTCGCTCTTGAAGGCTATGATGTGGGTAATGGGATCGGCCATTGCCCGCCGCATGGCTTCCCGGGCTTCAAAGATCAGCCTTTCGGCATCAATGAGCCTGCCTGAACGGGATGAAATGCCTATACAGAGATCGTTCTCTGACCGGAAGGCGCCGGCAAAACGGGTAAGTATGCGATTATGGAATTCTTCAGACTTTACAAAACCCTGATCCAGATCGATGTTCGGATAGATGATCGAGATACCCCATTCCCCAAGTTCAAAGATCAGATCCCGTAAATTATAGAATTCCACGGCTGCCCCGGCAAACTGCCTGAAAAAATCTTCATCCAGGGAATCGGAATTCCGGAATTCCATCATGATGTACACCAGATCCTGTTCAAAGGAGGCGCAGCGGTGCATCTCTGCGGCAAGCCGGTCTCTTGTGTATTCCTCCCAGCCTATGCCCCGGGGTGAGTAAAGCCCCTGCGGCGTTTTTTCTTCATAGTCTTCCTCAAAGGATTCTTCGGCGGCATGATCGGCCGGCTCTTCTTCCGTTTCTTCAGGCGGCGGAGTTTTTTCTTCGGCCTTTCCGGTTCCGCCCTTTGTCTCCGCGCCTACCAGGGATTCAAAGTCTATAAGGCCGTCTGTTTCCGCGCCGCTTTCCCGCCGGGATTGGGGTATATCCGTTTTACTCTGTTCCCGGACGGCAGGAACCGCGGAGGCTCCCGAAAGGGAACTAAAGAGCAGGGTGAGGAAGGCCAGCACAAGACCGCCCAATACCGCCAGAAGAGTCTGCTTCATGGAGGAAAGGAGAAAGTCATAATCAATGAGGCCAAAGAGCGCCTGAATATTTACATTCCGCTGGCCTTCGATCCGCAGGGGCCGCAGATCGCTTGGTTTCATGGCAAAACTGCTTTTGAAGCGCGGCGAATCATTCACCCAGTTTATTACCGTTCCCTGGCGGCGCTCGAAGGGGTATTCTCCATTGGGGCCGGAAATAATGAGAGCTTCTATGGTTTTTGAGCTGAGCACGGCGTCTTCGATGGTTTGAATGAAAGGCTCATCCATGAAACCCAGCACTCCGGCGGAGGAAGCCAGATCTTCAAGATCTCTGAATTCAATCTCCGTCAGATTACGGCGATCCTGAAAATTACCGGCGATACGAATAGCGCCGTATACAAGGGCGGCAGAGTATATAGTGATACACAGGACCGCCATAAAGGTAGTGATCAGATTTTTGGGGGTATTGATTTGCCTCATGAGAAGATTATATACGGTTTTTTTTATCTATGCTAGAATAACATGATGGATATTCGAAGATCTTGCCTGCCTTCGCCCTGGTATCCACGGGGCGGAGAGGCAGTTTCCCGTTTCCTCTCTCCTTTCGCATTCCCCTCAAATGGAAAAGCCCTTGCCGCGGTTGCCCCCCACGCGGGCTGGTACTATTCGGGGAGATTTGCCGCTCAGGCAGTCGCCGCCCTGGAACGGGACGCCTCCACGGTAATCGTTGCCGGAGGCCATCTCCCCGCCGGTATGTCCCCGCTCTTTGCCCTGGAGGATCAGGTTGCCGGCCCCTTGGGAAATATCCCCATAGACGCCGGATTGCGGGATGCATTATATGAAGAATTGAATGGCCGGGAAGACCGTTACCAGGATAACACCGTAGAAGTGCTCCTTCCCATGGTACGCTATTTTTTCCCGGAAGCCTCTCTCCTCTGGATACGGCTCCCCGCAGAAATTTCATCCTTTGAGACGGGAAAAACCATCGCCCGGACAGCCCGTTCACTTAAACGCAAAACCGTGCTTTTGGGCTCCACGGATCTTACCCACTATGGGCCAAATTACAGTTTTTCTCCCCGCGGTTACGGTAGAAAGGCCCTGGAATGGATGGAAAAGGAAAACGACAGAGCCTTTATCGATGCGGTTCTTTCCGGAAATCCTGAAGAGACACTCCGCCGGGCGGAAGAAGACCGATCCGCCTGTTCAGCCGGCGCAGTTCTCGGCGCCATGGGTTTTGCTTCCTTTTGTACCGGCTCAGAGAAATCCGAAGCGGAACTCCTTGCCTACGGCACAAGCGCAGCCGTGTCCGCGGATGAAATTCCCGATTCTTTTGTCGGTTATGGGGCATTTTGTTTTAGCTGAGCTATATTCGCAGGCGGAGGTTCTTCATTATTCTCCATACATTGCCTCAAGCACCTTCTCAATTTCTCTTATACAGTATCCCTTTACCGCTTCCAGTACCTCCCTGCCGCTGTTCAGCGCCTCCCTCCGTTTGAGTGCGGCCGCCTGGGGGAGCAGGGTTTTCAGTATCAGTTCTTCTTCTGCGCTCATCTCCCGGGCCGATTCGGGAAGTCCGGCTATCTTTTCCCGGTAGGAGACAAGGAAATTACGGGCTTTCATCGTCGCGGGCCCCGTGGAGAAGATAGCAGGATTACTGCGGCGGATCTTTTTTCCCTGCGGTAGTCTGACAGGGACGCCCAGTCCCTCTGCCGTGCTGTACCGGATTTCCGTTTTTGCGGCCTTTAGTTCCAGTCCTTCCCGGTAACGGTTCAGGGTACGGGTTTCATAGTACCAGACGCCGTCTTCCCGTGTCTTTTTCTGCAAATCCGGGCTCCGGTAGAGAAGGGAAGAGAACCGGGATTCCATGGAAAAGAAACGATTTTGTAGATTTTCAAAGTATGGGAAGAGCCACGTGCCTTTTGCGTAGCTTTTTCCCAGGGGGTAGGAATAGTCCGCACCGTAGATCTCTATCCGGGAAGCGCCCAGGGCCTCTGCCAGAGAAACGGCCGCATAGGTAACGTTCCCCCCGGAACTATCCACAACAGGGATAGCCCTCCAGTATCCGGATACGTAGTTCGCCAGGGGATGCCCGCCGGAAAAGAATATGGGCCTTGAAACCATGCCTGCCAGCAGGGGAGGGCTTGCAAGGTCAAGAAACAGGGGGATATGCGGGGGAATTCCGCCCAAAAAGTGCTTGTAGCTGATATGCTGACAGTCTATTGAGATAACGGCATCGGGTTCAATGTCCGCGGCCAGGAGAGCGGGGAGGCTTGTGTCGCTTGCAAGGAGAAAGAGTCCGCCGCGTTTCTTACTGAGTTCTTCAAGCTGCATATCCAGCGAGGGGCCTGCGGCGCAGATTGCGGCTTCCCGAATCGGGGGAAAGGGCCGCCTTATCTCTTCGGCGGCCTTGAGATTGCGGATGATATTGGAAAACCAGCGTGTGCCGAACCATGCCTGTACCGAATAGTCTGCAGAAAGCCGGGTTGCGGCGTTTTGGATTGCCGCTCCCGCCTCTTCAAAGCGGCCGCTTTCCATATCCGTCCGGATCCTGAGCGGCAGGGAACGGATCGCCCCGTCCAGGGAAGGCCGGTATCTTTCCAGGATACACTCTTCAATTTCTCCTGGTGAAGGGTCGATGAGGATCTTCAGCCGCCGGTCTTCCAGAATGCGGGCATGGTCCGCCGAACAGAGAAGTTCCGCAAAACCGTTGATGTCATAATCGATTACCATTACTCCCTGTACCCCGGGAAGCGCAAGCGCGGCTTCAACATAGTAGCCCCCGCCGAAACCCAGAAAGACAAGGAAGCCCGCTCCGTTCATGGTACTGGATAGAAGCCGCCGAGCTTCCTTCCGGGGATCCACCGTGGAATGCAGGGGATATGCGCTTCCGCCGGGATTAACTATGGCGGGAACCATGTCTCCGCCTCTGGACTCCAGAAACTTATAGCGGTTTAATGTGGTTTCCGCGAGGGAAAGCCGTGAGCAGAGCCGTTCATGGCCTGCCGAAAGGGCCAGAAGATTCCGTTCAAAGCAAAAATGTTTATCCACAGACATTCTCCCCTGTACGGATCAGTGTTTCTACCGCGGCGCAGATCTCCCCGCTGGAATTCAACTGCAGGAGGCTTCCCAATTCTCCTTGAATTTCAGCTCCGTTTTTTTTATCCTGCAGGGCATCCAGCAGAAAAGCTTTTGCCTTTCCCCTCCGTTTTTCCCCTGACTCTTTTATGCTAAAGTACTCCGTTTTAGAGGCGCCTGAAGCGGCGGCCTCTTTTTTAAGATTTTGCAGATTATTATCTTCTTCATCTGAACCGAAGGCGCCGCCTCTCCCCAGGGGGAGAATCTTTCCCGGCCAGGAATGACGGCTGAACCATGAAGCATAGACATTGTGACTTCCGCCGCAGTCCAGCGCATAAGAGCGTTCAAAGGCGAGTGAGTATTCGCTCTTCATACGGGAAGCCTGTTCCCGGATGAGCCGCTCAAAACTGTAGGGCCGGGCATGGGTCTTGATGCCGTAATTTTTCAGATCGATGCCCGCCGTATACACTTTTTCTTTTTTCAGAAAAAAAGCCAGATCCAGTGCGGAGGCGCTTACCGTTCCCCTCTGGGGAAAACTGATATGGGGCAGGCCAAGCTTCTCCAGAATATGACGCTGCCAGAGACTTCCGTCGGCGATAAGAATCTGCGGACAGGCGGAACACTGGGAGGGGAGGGCGGCGGAAAGGCTTATTGCAAGGCTGTAGGGAGGGCTTTGAATGAACCTGAGAGCCTCGTAGAGGTGAAGGAGCGCCCAGCCGCCGCCGTCGGTACTGATCACCAGATCCGGTACAATTCCTGCACAGAGCAGGGCCTGGACGGACGAGGAGACCGCAATAATAAATACCGTTCCCTCTTTTTTGATTTTTTTTATGACTTCAAGAGAAGCTTCAAGGCCCGGCCCCGCTGCGGTTACCAGTACGGGACAGGGAATTTCCCGGTAGAATACCAGTTGTTCGGGAAGGAGAATATTCTTGAAGAAATTTTTGAACCATCTTTTTCCAAAGCCCAGAAGAGTTTTTGTGTTGGCGTCTATCCTTTTGATAAATTCCACTGTTTCCGCAAGAATTTCCCTGTACGCTTCCCCGTAAAACGAAAAGGCCGGCCTCCATTCAACGATTTTGAGTTTTCCGGCTTCCGTGTCCGGGATCTCCCTTTCAAGAAAATCCTGTATCCCCGCGCCCGAATCCGGTTCCCACACGGGCAGCCCCGGCCGGGAGGGCCAGCCTTTTCCGGCATGAAGGATGAGTATTTTTGCATGCGGAAATTTGTTTTGCAGAACTTCTGCCAGGTAGCCTTCTCCCGGTTCCATCAATAAAAAGTATTCTGTGTCTTCAGACAGATTAAGGGAATTGATATAGCGTTCGGCTTCCTGCCGTGGATTGTAGCGGGAATGAATGGGAGCGGGCGGCCTCATCTTAGCCGAAAGATTTAAGGATTTCCAAAACCTTGCCGGCACTGTCTGCTTCAAAACGAAGCACTGTTTTTGCGTCCAGACTTTTTGAGAGCCGGTGGGCCAGCAATTCCTGATCAATGTTTGCAGGAACAAGGACAAGACAGGTAGAATCGGGGAGGGGGAACATGTTCCCCAGCGAAGAAACCGCCCCGGAAACCGCAGCGGGGAAATTTTTTTTGCCTTTATTGTCTTTCAGTATGATACCTCCCACTCCGTTTTCCCCCTCCATGGAACGGCGGATGAGGGTTTCAAGGCCGCCGTATTTCTCCCCCGTTAAAATCATGGAACGTTTTTTCATCCCCCGTTCCAGAAGCCCGCCCTTCTTTCCGGGGGAAGTTTTCTGCCGGAAAATCAGCGCTTCCTTGAGTTTTCTGAGCAGGAGCATGAGGCTTTCGGGATTGAGTCCGCCTTCTTCAATACAGAGAAATAAATTCCGGCAGGGATTCTTTCCGTCAAGAGGGAAAAACCAGGCCCGGCCTCCTGCCGGAACAATACCGTTCAGGTTATCTTCCAGACGCCGGTAATCGCCTGTGTTTTCAGGAATCTTCCGGAGAGGGAAACGTAATTTTCCCTTTCCCGCACCGCTTGAAGCATAGCAGACATAATCCCCTTCACAGAGCGTAAAACAGAATCCTGCCTGAAAAGGCCCGTAGGCCTTGAGGAGGTTCAATGCCGTATCGACAGTAGAATCGCTGCGGGGAAGACGGAGGATGCGGTTTTTTAGAGCTTCCCCCATATTGTCAATAGTACCGGAGTAACTGCTTTTTGTGGCGGCTTTACTTAAAAGCCCCATTAAACCAACCCCAATTCCTTGAAGAGCTTTTTATAGGTATCAAAATATTCAGACCGGGCGAATTCTTCTATTTTTTCTTCCGGCAGGGATTCGAGGAGTTGATCCATGTAGGAAAGAACGGTTTTGAGTTCCTCCCTGATGCCGCCGGGAACTTTTTCTTCGGTTTCAACATCCCCTGCTTCCGTTTCGGCTCCTGTCTCTTCCCCGAAGCTTAGCTCTTCGTCCGCATCCGGATTACCGGCTTCCGTATCAAAAGAGATCTCATCGTCGACAGCGCCGCCGCTTTCAACGGCAAACTCTTCCTCTGCAAGTTCACTGTCATTCACATTGAAATCATCGGCGCTTTCTTCTATGCCTATGCTTTCCTCTTCCGTATCCGGAGATGCATCGAAGGGATTCTCGTCAGCCTCAACAATAAAACCTTCGGGAATGCTCTGGGAAAGATCCTCTTCTTCTTCTCCGGCGCCGTTCTCTTCTCTGTGCAAATCTATGGTAATTTCTTCAGCACCGCCTTCGGCAAAACTCTCTTCCTCAAAGTCCTCCGCGGCAATACTCTCTTCAATACTGATGCTGTCAAGAGTGGGTTCCTCTACGGGATTTTCCGTAATCTCCCCGGCAAAATCCGGTTCATCAATTACAGCATCACTCAGGTCAAGAGAAATTTCCTCGAAGTCGCCGGATTCCGCATTTTCTTCCGTTGCTCCCAGAGGATCCTCTTCCAGATAACTTGTATCCTCGGGTGCGGCAGTTATGGGCAGAGCCCCTTCTTCGCGAAGGCTTTTGAGTTCCGCCGCATCCTTTTCTTCAAGATCGTCGATGGTGAGGGGCTCGTCTTCTTCATCAAAGCTGAAAGGTTCGCTCTCCGCTTCTATCTTGGTTTCACCGCTCAGTTCATCCAGATCGGAATCAGAAAGATCGAGATCTATGTCAATATTATCAAAGGATTTACCGCTTCCCTCATCCGGGCTTATATCAATATCCCCGGAATCGGCTTTTTCCGTCCCGGTCTCTTCGCTTTCCGGATTTTCATTGAGAATATCTTCCTTTTCGGAAAGGGAAAAATCTTCTTCCCCCGCCGTTTTTTCATCCGGCCCCCCGGACAGATCCCCTGTATCCAAAGTTCCGGTTGCATCCTCACCGGATTCTTCGGTAAAATCTGCAGTATTGAGAATGTTATCAAGTTCGTCTCCGGTAAGAGCGATTTTTTCATCTTCTTCTTCATCAAAGAAACCGCCCTGTTCTTCCCCGGCAGGAGCGCCGGACTTAAGAACGATAAATTCCTTTTTCAGGGTTGAAAGTTCTACGCGGATAGACGAAAGCTCTTCGGCTATCTTCATTAAAAGCTTGGTGGAAAGATCCGTTGCAGTCTCCGTATGCGTTGCCTGCGGCTTTTCTCCGGTTTCTGTTTCTGTGGAAAAACCGGTGTCCATGTCGGCGGAAGGTTCTTCGAGGGTTTCAGGAGCATCTTCGAGGAAGTCGCTTATCGGTACTTCGGAGAATCCTTCATCCGTTTCGG
This sequence comes from Treponema sp., assembly GCA_031268245.1. Lineage (GTDB taxonomy): Bacteria > Spirochaetota > Spirochaetia > Treponematales > Breznakiellaceae > JAIRNJ01. The sequence goes on from JAIRXN010000104.1 coordinate 18,233, forward strand.
ATCTCTCTTCTGTAGGGGTAAAGCTGCTTTCATTGAGAGGGGAGTCATGCGCCTCGCCCGCAGGCTCGCTTAAGGTTTCAAAATCCACCAGTTCAGGCTTGGATAAATCCTCTTCTTCAACAGAAGACTCTTCCACAGATATATCTTCTTCGGTATCTTCTATAGGAATGTCCAGGTCCGGGAAGTCCATGCCGTCCCCGGAATCCTCCTCCGGGAAATCAAACGACAAAGATTCCTCTTCCGCGGCTGCCTTTGCATCTGCGGCAAAATCGTCTTCGGGCAGGGAGAGATCTTCATTGGGAAGATTCGGATCAAAATCGCCTGAATCTCCGGTTTCCTGGTGAGAATTCTCCTGACTAGCTGAGGAAAGATCCTGAGGTTCGCTCTTTACCCATACCCCGTATTCATCCAGTTCATCGGCGGATCCAATCGTACTACGATCCGAATATATTGAAGGACGGGATGCGTTATTTTTTTCAGCTCCGGAATTCCCGGAAGGCTTTTTATCTTTTGCCATTAACAGCTCCCTCTATTTAGACAACATGTATTGTAAAATATCGGCTAATTTATCTGATTTTTGTAGCCTTTTTACCGAAAAGCGAACAAAAACTCTTCGGATCATGGTAGCCGTGGTTTTTCCGGTTGTCAATCAGGTAAATCTGCAGGACTGATCCGGGATGAGGAGAGTCTCCCGGATTTGCTCCCTCAAGTATAAGCCGGAAGCATCCGTAAATTGATCTAATGAGAGCCTGCAAATACCTCATCGTTCCATGGACAGTAGTTGCTGTTTATGCACTATCTTCTCTTCTGACCGGGGCGATAGGATTTTCTTCATTCAGGCAGCTTGAAAATGAAAAATACCGCCAGGAAAAAAACATGGAACAGCTCAAGCTTATCAACGGCGACCTGAAAAATACTACCGACAGTCTTCTCTATGACAAGGATACCCTGGGAGTATATGCCCGCGGCCTGGGTTATGGGAAACCCGGTGAAGTATACCTCCGCATCGTCGGTTTGGGGGGCCTGAAAAAGACCAAGACCGAAGCGGGCGAACTTGTCCTGGCAAAAAAACCGGAATACATTGGCGATACGGTTCTGAAACTGACTGCGCTGCTCTCCGGGGCCCTGGTTTTTGCAATTTTACTGTTCTTCGATGTCCTGAGTATCCGCAAAAACCCGCGTTAAATCAGCGCTTCCCTAGCGCGGAAGTTTTTTCCACTCCAGTTCCTGCACATCCCTGAGAATTATTTCCTCCAGAATTTCCCCATCCATTTTGGCCTTTGCGGCAAATTTTAAACCCCTAAGTACCGTCCCATTCTCGCAGAGTATGAATTCCCACTCCATCGGAGGAGCCGCTTCGGCCATTTTCCGGGCCGCCTCTATCGGCAGAGGGTGATAATAGCGTAACGAATTGGGGGAATTCTGGCGCACATGCAGGATATTATCGTCTATCGAATAGCTTAGTACCATCTGGGCGCCGGAAGAGAAGATGGCTATACCCCGGCCGCTTCTCTGGAAACGGATCATCTCTATTCCCTGTTCTCCCTGCCAGGTTCCAAGAAGGCTGTTTGTGTCTATCTTTTCCGGATCGGAGTTTCCCGCTTTGGAAGCTGCGGCCGGGGAAATGTCGCCGCTTAAGGAAAAGGCGTTTGCAAGGAAGGAGCGGGCCTTGAGCACCATTTCTCCGGCGGATTTATACACCGAAGTAAAGGAATTCTTTTCTCCGGTGGAAAGCTTGTCGATCTGAAGCATGAATATACGGCTTTCCCGTTCCAGATAGATACTGCCCGAAATCACAAAATCTATAAACGGCGTTTTGCTTTTATTTTCATCGTTCAAATTGGCCGGGGAGGAAACCAGTTCGCCAAAATCCTGAAGGTAGGAGAGGATCAGGGACTCGACAAGCTTTTTTTCGTTTGAGCTGATGCCTTCGGCCATCAAAGCGTCAAAACGGATACCCGGCCTGTCACTTTGAGCCCCCGCAAACAGGGGGATGAAAAAAACTGCAAAACCTGTAAGGATTCGCCGCCTCATATAACTATTATAACCGCTTTCCCCTGTGTTTGTAAGCCTTGCCGCGGATGCCTTTCATTTCATTGTAAACCACGGCGAAATTCTCTGGCAATGTCCCGTTTGACATCCCGTTCCCGTATGTCGGCCCGTTTGTCAAAGAGTTTTTTCCCTTTACAGAGTCCCAATTCTACCTTGACCCGGTTTTTTTTGAAGAAAAAGGACAGGGGAATGAGCGTATATCCCTTTTCTTCCACCCGCCGTCTAATCCGCTTAATCTCTTCCCGGTGGAGGAGGAGCCGCTTTTTCCGGTCGGGATCGTGGTTGAATATTGATGAAAAAGGATTTTCCGCAACTCTCAGGGAACGGAGCCAAATTTCCCCTTCAATAACTTCCGCCCATGCATCCGGGAACGAGATCTTTCCCTCCCGGAAGGACTTTACCTCTGTCCCGAAAAGCTCTATGCCGCACTCATAGGTATCGTCTACCGCATAATCATGCCGGGCCCTGCGGTTTACCGCAATGATCTTGACGCCTTCGCTCATGCCTATTCCGTATTCTTGCGGGCAATAACAGGCCGGAAGCCTGTCAGGGGGGAGCAGCTTTCCGGAGGAAGGGAAGCGTATCCGCCCTTACCGTTTCTCAGGCTCCGTTCCGGAGACCCTACCGCTTCAATGGCCCCGGCCGGGGCGGAAAGACGGGAAAGCGGCGCATAAGGGTCCGCGCACCATTCCCAGATTTCAAAGTCCCCTCCGGAAGCTTCGTATTCGGCTTCTCCGGGAAGACGAATCTCCCAGCCTGAAGGCAGCCTGTCTCCCGCTTCAATGCTTAACCAGCGGCAGAATGCTTCCGCCGCATACCAGGAGACGGCAGTCTGCCAGGGGAAGGGAAAACTCTCTTCACGGAAGAGGTACTCATCACTTACCAAGCCTTCGATAACCATGGCGTCCCGTCCCTCTTCGCCCCAGCGGGGATTGGCGGCGGTAAAGGCTTCCCAGGACTCTGTCCCGGCAGGCATATCCGCAATGCTGAAGTCTTCACCGGGAACAGGGTAAAAATTGACGCCCTCAAGCCGCAGTGCCGGGGGATCTTCTTTGGCGCGTGAAGGGGATTCTGCAGGAAGCGGAAGAGTATAACCCTTGAAAAGCTCCGCATTTTCTTCCGGCAGCAGGGCGGCAAATAGGGAAAGGGCCTCGGGGTTTTCGGAAAGGTAATCCAGAACTTTTTCCGCCGAACGGGAAAGGCTCAAGGGGGAGGAGGAGATTCCCCCGTTATCGATCAGGCAGCGGGACCGGACAAGATCCCGGAAACTTGCCCTGGTCACGGCAAAACGGGCCGCGGCATGGAGTATCCCCTCCGCGGAAGAGTCTGAAGAAGCCGCGGCTGCGGCAAACGCAGGCCCGAGCCTGTAGGCGCCTTCGGAGAGGCTTAGGGGTATCTGCCAGGAGAGGGTAGGTTCCCCCCCGAATGTCCAGGCCGCATAAGCGGCTGCCGTTTCGGCAAAGGCATCAAAGGGATCCGGACTTGAAAGTTCCGCCTTGACACTGATCCGCCGGGGAAAGAAGAGGGAAAACAGGAGCCTTCCGGGAATTTCCATTTCACTTTCCCATGAATTAAAGCCCGGAAGAACCGCCTCAAGATGATGATCTCCCCGGCTTATAAAAACTTTGCAGGGACTGGTATCTATATACACCCCATCCACCCGGAAGGCTGCGCCCCTGGGCTCCGATTCTACGATAACAAGACTTCCCGGACGGTAAAGTCCGGGGAAAAGGAACAGAAAAAAGAGGATGACGAGGATGATTACAAGGTAGAGAAACGCCAGATAATGGCCCGGTTTGATTCCGAGTATGGGCTTAAGGCGGACTACATCGTCTTCCGGCATTTTGAGATTATAAGTCCTGGAAAACATAGTGTCAATTGAGCCGGTTCTAATGCTTGTATGAAAGAGGTCTTCGTGCTAAATTTGTTTATATGACAATGGCGCGGAATGCGAAAGAGACAGGGTTCTTTGACCGCCTGCAGGGTATTACCGAGGCTTTTCTCACCAGGAGGCGGCGGATAAAACGGCTGCGGAAAGAGAAACAGCAGAAAAAGAATCCCGTCCTGGACTGGCTGGAAGCTTTTCTATGGGCTGCCGGAGTTGTCCTGCTCATCAATCAGTATCTCTTTCAGGCGTATCAGATCCCTTCAGGCTCCATGATAGACACCCTGCTGATTGGGGATCACATCTTTGTGAACAAGCTTATCTACGGCCCGGAATTGCTTCCCGGTCTTGCCAAGCTTCCCAGCCCCGTAAAGCCGAAGCGGAACGATATCGTCATCTTTGAAAACCCTTCGTATATTTCCAGGGGGCCTGTCTTTGATATTGCCCAGCGGATCATCTATATGCTCACCCTCTCCCTCGTGGATATAGATAAGGATGAAGCCGGGGAGCCTAAGGCCCATTTTTTGATCAAACGGGCAGTAGGCATGGGGGGCGACCATTTCACTATGGAAAAGGGAAACATGAGCATCCGTTTTGCCGGGGAAGACCGTTGGGTGGATGAACGGGATTACCAGAAGGCCAGGGGCTGGAAACACCGGCTCTCCCGGCTCGTTCCCGAAGACGCATACCCCGTGCTGGAAGCGGCGGGGAAACGTGCGGCTTGGCAGGATCTGGGCCTTACACCGCCGAAGCGACTCATGGAGGCGTCGGCGGCTCTTAACGGCATGCGCTATCCGGATTTTATTGCCCTGGAACGGAGCAGGCTCCGGGCTCTCAGAAGTTTTGAGCCTGAGGAAGAAAGATACCGTATGCTCCTGGCCCGTCACCGGCTTGGCTGGTATGTGCCTGCAAACCGTCTTCTGCCCCTGGGGGATAACCGGGACAATTCGAGAGACGGCCGCTACTTTGGACCCGTGCGGAGGACAAAGGTGCTGGGTCAGGGTTCGCTAAAATACTGGCCCCTGGGACGTATCGGGTTTATTAATTAGAGAGTCTGTCTATAAGCAGGAAGAAAGACGATGTTTTATAAGGGGCGGAAATACAGCTACAAAGACCAAAAGAGCCAGAGGCAAAAAATTCTCTGGATCTTCCTCTGTGTCGTCATAATTTTTGCGGTATACAATTCCCTCTCTTCATTCTTTTTTTCCATGCGGGTGCTGGAGAACAATACCATGCAGCCGGAATTGAAGCCCGGCGAGCGTTTTATTTTTTCTTCCTTTCCTGTGTATTCATTTTTTTCGAGCATCAATGCCCTTAAGAGGATTCCTTTCCGGCGGGGGGATATTGTTCTTGTTGATACAGGAACCGGAGAGAAGCGGAGTGTAGTTCAGATGCTGCTGGACGGCGTTATCCGTTTTTTTACCGCCCAGCGGATAGGGCTTGCCGAGGTGGAAAATTCAACCTATATCAAAAGAGTAATAGCTCTGCCGGGAGACGAGATTGTCATGACTAATTTTGTCATGAGGGTTAAGACAGAGGAGAGTTCCTACAGCCTTACCGAATTTGAACTTTCACAGAGACCTTACGAAGTGACGATACCTCAAATTCCCGCTCTCTGGGACGATTCCATGCCTTTTTCAAGAAACATGGAGACGGTAAGTCTTGGGCCGGATGAATGCTTTGTCCTTTCCGATGACAGAAGTAATACCAACGATTCCCGTACCTGGGGGCCCATTCCCCTGAACAGAATAAGCGGCAGGGCGATCTTCCGTTACTGGCCGCTTACCCGTCTGGGCCCTCCCTGATCCATGCTTTCCTCTCTCTACATCCATGTTCCCTTCTGTATCGCAAAATGCGATTACTGCGATTTTTATTCGATACCGGTAAAAGCCGGGGACGAAAGAATTGGACGCTGCATTGAAAAGATTCTCTGCAGTACGGAAGCGGAGCTGGAGCGTTTTCGGGTAGAATCAATACCGTCAATATATATCGGGGGAGGAACCCCTTCCATGCTTGGCGCGCAGAGGATGACGGAACTGCTGCTGGGTCTTTCCGGCATCCTTTCCCGGCGGAGTATTCCTTTTCACCCGGAGTTTACTGTTGAGGCAAATCCCGAATCCGCGGACAGGGATTTCCTTTCCTGCTGCCGGGACAGGGGCGTAACGAGGCTTTCCCTTGGGCTGCAGAGTTTCTGCGAATCTACCCGCAGGCAGCTCGGGCGGGCAGGGGAAAGCGCGGCGCTCTCCCGGAGCCTTGCCCTGGCCTCCGAGTTCTTTCCCGGAAACTTCAACGCGGATCTTATGGCAGGTCTCCCCTGTCAGGATGAAAAGGAATTGCTTTCCGGTATCGGGAAACTTCTGGAATATGCTCCTTCCCATGTTTCCCTGTACAGTCTTACTGTTGAAGAAGAGACGCCCCTGGCACGGAGGCTTTCCGAATCTACACTTTCCCTTCCCCCTGCCGAAGAAGCCGACCGGATCTGGATAGCGGGCCGGGACGCCCTGGAAGAAGCCGGTTATGAACAATACGAGGTTTCAAATTTTGCCCTGCCCGGCAAGAGGAGCTTCCACAACATCCGCTACTGGCGCATGGAAAACTGGCTTGGCACAGGGCCCGCCGCATCGGGAACCATTATCGATGAAGAAGCGGGTACCGGCGTGCGTTACACTGTTCCTGCGGATCTGGACGTTTGGCTTTTGGGCCGGGGCGCTGAGGCTGCCGGTGAATTACTTGACAGGTTTACCCTCATGAAGGAGAGCATCCTCATGGGCTTCCGCTTCATTGAAGGTCCCGATCCCTTTCTTTTCCGCTGCCGTTTTGGCCTGGATATCGAAGAGGCAATTCCCGGAACTCTTGAAAAATGGCGCAGGAGAGGTTTTGTTAAAAAAAATGCATCCGCGATGACAGGGGAAGGTCTCCTTTTTCTTGATTCCTTTGTCATCGATGCGTTTAACGAACTTGAGTCTATTCTCCCTGCCGGCTGTTCCGGTAGCGTTCCGAAAATTCCCGGGGGGTCACATGGGAGAATTTTTTAAAAAGCCTGTAAAAATAATTGTTATTCTCAATGCCGGTTTTTTTGGCAATTTCGCTTACCGGCAGATCGGTGTTCCGCAGCAGGTTGGCTGCTTTCCTCATCCTTACATCAATGATGTATTCATTGAGGGATATTCCGGTACTTTCCATAAATTTATACATTACATAACGGTTTGACATTCCCAAAAAATCGCCTATCATCTGCGACGAAAGATTCGGATTGCTGTAGTTATTCTGAATATACTCCAGGATTGCACTGACAATTCTGTTTTTCCTGGTGTCCGCGGCGTGTTCCCTCTTCCCTGTGGCGAGATGGATGTATTGATTCAGCTCCCTGAAAAAGTCGTCCATAAATTCCGCATTGATGACTTTACGGTAAAGTTCGTCTGATTCCTGGCCCAGGGAGCCGTTTTCATCAGCCTGGGTTACGATCCGGATTACATTGTTTACCAGTTCCATTGTGCAGATTGTACAATTGGTATACTGAAGATGAAGGAGGCAGTTTTTAATATCCTCCAGGGTGATAAGCGCCGTGGAAAGATCCTTCTTTTTTACAGCCTCAATTAATTTTTCATCCAAATCATAAGGATAATGGAGTTCTTTATTCTCGATATTTATTCTACACCGTTTCTCGTTTATAAGAGAGTCTTCTCCAAAAATAAAACGGTACTGCAGATATTCCCTGGCCTTCCGGTATAGTTCGCCAAGATTCAGTACGTTCGCGGCAGCGTCGCTGTATGAAATTGATACGGTAAGTCCCAGGCGCAGCCTGATGATGCCGCGGCAGTTTTCGATAAAGGGGAGTATCATCTTTTCTTCGGCTTCGGCGATATTTCCGGGAACACGGATAATGATTCCAAGATTTTCACGATCTTCCGTAAAGGAGGCAAAATCACAACATTCGCCGGAGAAATTCCGCATAAAATTTCCCACAAGGGAGGAGAGCCCGTTGGCGCCTTCCTTTTCAAATTTATATTTATTTTCCTTGAACCTGTCTATCTTAAAGAGGAGTACGAATATATCTCCGGAAATATCCGAAGCAAGCCAGTGGCCGGGAAGGTTTCTTCTGAACTGCCGGTATGTCTCTTCGGTATTGTCGGTAACCAGCAGAAAAAGCTGGTGCTGGGCAAATATGGGTTCATAAAAGGCAGACTGCCTGAGTAACTTTCTGTTTAGTTCCCCCGCATCCCGGTACATCTTCTGCAGATATTCAAATTCATTCTCCATTTCCGGAATGCCTGCGTCAGGTTCGGTTTCGGAGATGGAATTGACAAAGCTCAAGACCGGTGAATAAATGCGCCGTGAAAAGGGAATGAGTATTATTATGCTGATAATGATAAACACCGAACCGAAGACGATATACTCTTTTTGAAGGGTGCTGAGATCCCGGAATACTTTATCATGATTCTGGATAATAAACAGATAATTTTCCTGGGCGCCAAGCCGGATTGAGGAAAGAAGATATTTTTTATCTCTGTATTTTCCGGGATGTATGCCTTCGGTATCATTTTTATGGCTGTCCAAAAAATCCTTAACCAAAAATTCGGCCGCCTCATCCTGAAGATCCATAGAATTGCTAAAGACAATATCCGTACCGTTGAACAGATAGATAGAACCGGCATAGGTAATGGATTGCCGGATGGAACTTAAGGTATCCAGGAACCAGCCCGCATCCTGATTAACCGCGATATAGCTGTCATTTCCGCTCACCGGATCGGAAAATTGATACATAAAGTAGGAGAAAACCCAGGTTTGGACTTCAAAATCCCCCTGCTTTCTTGTTATCTCTCTGAATATGGGCTTTAGCCTTGGGATAGACATTTGAGTTTTTATAAAAACACTGAGATCCGTCCCCGAAGAAGGCTCAACATTTTTGGTGGATATCCATTCATTTCTTTTTTGATTATAGAGCACTATGGAATCAATTGAAGGGTTGGCGGCGATGGTCGTTTCCGTAAGATTTCTCATATAGGTAATAACATCCCGGTAATCCAGATCCTGACTATAGAGAAACTGTTGGGCGTTATTATGCAGATATACCTCAAGGCATATATTCCCTATCATATTTGTAATATAATCGAAGCGGTAATTCATCTGGGACAGTACCACATTATTAGAAAAGGAGATGCTGTTTGAGATATTCTTTACGGATATACTGTACGAAATAATAGAAAAAGGTATAAAAAGAACCAGGGTAAAAATCAGCATAAAGAGGATTATCCGCTTGTAGTAGGATTGTCTTGTCCGCAAGCGCTTGAGCCTTAAACCCATTAGACTCCCTCCGGCTTTCAGGATATGCTATGGCGGAATATTCCGGGAAGCTGCAAATCCGGCATCTATAACTGCAATTTAGACGGTTTTTAATAATCTTGCAAGCGTTATATGATCCGGTATGCTAATCTTACATTCAAACCTGTCAAATTTACAGTAGAAGCTTCAGGGGAACCATTTTATGATAAAGGCTGTATTTTGGAGGCTGGTCTGAACCGGAACAAAAAAAAGATCAATTGGGAGCTTTCTCTTCTGGCCCTGCCGGGACTGGTTTTTCTGGCGGCATTTTACTATGCGCCTCTATTCGGACTTGTCATCCCCTTTAAGCGCCTTGATTACTCCAGGGGAATATGGGGCAGCGAATGGGTAGGGCTTAAAAACTTTGAATTTTTCTTTAAATCCCAGGATGCGATCCGGGTAACCAGAAACACACTGTTTTTGAATTTCATGTTTATTATCATAACCATGGTTCTGGCGGTTACCCTGGCTCTTCTTCTTTTTGGCCTGTCGAAAAATCAGGTAAAGATATACCAGACAACCATGTTCATTCCCTATTTTATTTCCTGGGTGGTGGCAAGCTATGTTCTCTATGCTCTGCTCAATCCTGTTTCAGGTCTCTGGCCTCATGCCCTAAAAGCCATGAACATGGAGTTTTCGAATATATATACCGTTCCAAAATACTGGCCCCTGATCCTTACCGTTTCCTATGTCTGGAAAAATGTTGGCTATATGACCCTTCTTTTTTATACTGCCCTTATGGGAATTGATGCGACCCAATTCGAGGCCGCCGCTATCGACGGAGCCAACAAAACACAGATCACGTTTCATATTTCAATTCCTTTTCTTGTTCCCGTCATAACCCTGCTTGCAATTCTTCAAATAGGGAAAATATTCTATTCGGATTTCGGCATGTTCTATTTTCTTACCAGGGATTCAGGTCCCATTTATTCTACTACCGATGTAATCGACACCTATGTATACCGGGCGCTGCGCGTTACCGGAAACATCAGCATGGCTTCCGCCGCCGGTCTTTACCAGTCGGTTGTGGGTTTTATTGCGGTATTCTGTACCAATCTGGCAGTCCGGCGGATAAATCCGGGCAGCGCGATTTTTTAGGAGCCGGGATGAGAAGTTATAAAAGAGAAAGCATGCTTGGAAACGTCATTGTCAATGGAATATTCATTTTCCTCAGCCTTTGCTGCCTCCTGCCCCTGCTTCTTATCGTAGCGGCATCCCTGTCTACCGAAGCGGGGATCAATCTCAAGGGCTACTCCCTTCTGCCGAGGGATTTTTCATTCCAGGCTTACAAGTTTATCCTGCAGAATCCCCGGCAGATCTTCTATTCCTATGAGGTTACCATTTTTGTTACCGCCGCAGGCAGTTTCTTAAGCCTCCTTTGTACCGGTATGCTGGCCTATGTCATCGCGCGGAAAGATTTTTATTTTCACCGGCTGTTTTCATTTCTTATTCTTTTTACCCTGCTTTTTTCCGGAGGCATGGTGCCTTCCTATATTATTGTTACCCGTTACTATCATCTAAAAGATACGATTCTGGCTCTGATTCTCCCATATATTATTATTCCATGGCATGTTTTTTTAATGAAAGGTTTTTTCAGCGATGTTCCCGTTTCTCTGATTGAGGCGGCGAAACTGGACGGCGCCAGGGAAGCGTCCATATTTTTCCGCATCATCGTTCCAATTTCCAAACCGGCCTTTGCTACCATCGGCCTTTTCTGCGCCTTTACCTACTGGAACGACTGGTGGCTCTCCCTGCTCTATATCGACAGCCCGCGTTTGGTATCGCTGCAGTTTTACCTTTACCGGATCATGAATACCATTCAGTTTCTGGCGTCTTCCATGGCTTCCCGGAGCATTACCATTGATTTGGGAGATCTTCCCGGGGAGACCGCCCGCATGGCTCTCTGCGTTCTGGCGGCAGGCCCCATGCTGTTTATATTCCCCTTCTTTCAAAAATACTTTATCCGGGGTCTTACCCTGGGGGCGGTAAAAGAATGAAGGGATACCACAGGATATATCCGTGTTATGCGGATTACCGGAACTTGAGTTCCGGAGACGGGGCTTTACGGCCCTGTTCTGAAATAAGAGTAAGGAGAAAGAAATGAAAAAGATGGTGTTTTTACTGTTGGCGTTTCTGATGATTTGTCTTCCGGCATTTGCCGGAGGAAGGAGCGACAGGGCTTCGTCCGGCAGCGCGCCCATTCAACTGGTTTATTATGTGGGCGGACGGGGGCCGCAGGTGGATCTTCCGGCTGTTCTGGAAGAGATTAACAAATACCTTGTGCCGAAAATCGGGTGTACTCTGAAGATCATAGAAACCGATTTTGGCAACTATACCCAAAAACTCCAGATGGTCATTGCCAGCGGGGAAGAATTTGATCTTTGTTATACAGCCGACTGGATGGGAGATTTCTACGGCAACGTGAGCAAGAACGCATTTGTGGAACTGGACGATCTGATTGATCGGCACGTGCCGGAGCTCAAGACCGATATACCGGCAAATGGATGGATGGCGGTCAGGGTGAACGGGAAGATTATGGCGGTTCCCAATCAGCAGATCTGGGCGAGATCCAATGGCTGGGCCGCAGAGCTGGCCTATATTGACCGGTACAATTTTAATGCAGCCGGGGTAAAAAAGGTTGAGGATCTGGAACCGCTTCTGGCGGCAATCAAGAAAGATCATCCCGAATGGTATCCTCTTTCCGCTCATACCGACGGGATTCTGGATTTTCTTACCTATTACATGGGGTATGATGAGCTTATCGGGCGGCATATTCCCGGAGTAATTCTCTTTACCGATGAAAATCTCAAGGCAATCAATCAGTTTGAACTTCCCCAGGTGCAGGCTCACTACCGGCTTATGCGTTCCTGGAACCAGAAAGGTTATATCCGTCCCGATGCCGCAACCGTTACGGACATCAGCGCCGATTCAAGGGCCGGGAGGCTCCCCGTAGGATTCCCCGGTACCATGAAACCGGGACAGGACGTGCAGGATACGATCAGCAACGGGGGACGCCCGATTAAAAGTTTCCCCCTGTCTTCCCCTATTCAGACTACCAGCGGTATCACCGGAACCATGACCGCCATAAGCCGGACTTCCAGACATCCCGACAAGGCTATCCAGTTCATCAATCTGATGAATTCCGATAAATACCTCTACAATCTTGTTATCAACGGCATTGAAAATAAACATTACACCTGGATAGACAAGGATTTTATCCGTCCTGTCCCGAACTGCGGTTATACCCCCAATGCCGACTGGATGTACGGTAATCAGTTCCTTGCCCATTTTAAGGAAGGGCAGAGTACCACCGACTGGGAAGAAACCATAAAGATTAATGTCGGCGCCAAGCCTTCCCCGGCTTTGGGATTTGTATTCGACCCTATCCCGGTGCAGACTGAAATTGCCGGGGTGAGCGCGGTGGTTAAGGAGTATGAGCTTTCTCTGGATACCGGCGCCGTAGACCCCGACAGGGTATTGCCGGAATTTCTTGCCAAACTCAAAGGCGCCGGGAGCGACATTGTAATCGCCGAACTGCAAAAGCAGTTGGACGCGTGGAAGCGATCCAGATAATAAAGGATCTGCTTAGTTCCTAAGGATCTGCGCGGAAATAACATGACCGTTTGGCCGTGTTATTTCCTTATTGCGTAAGCTTAGTTCCTAAGGCAAAAGGAAATGTCTAATGCAGTTTGAATTTGAACCGATTGACTTTGAAGTATACATAGGCGGATGCGGAGATGCGGCGGTAGATTCAAAAGGCCGTATCTTCGCAGTAAGCATCCCCTATCCGGTTACCGTTTTCAGCCAGGAAGGAAAGATCCTGAGCCGCTGGCCCGAAGACTGCTGCGGCTGTGCCCACGGAATCTATATAGATGAAAATGATTTTGTCTATATCGCCGATTCCGACTGGCATGTGTTTTCCAAATTTTCTCCCGGCGGGGATCTCCTCATGCAGGCCGGTACTAAAGGCCGCCCTTCGGCTTCCGGCGCAGAAAAAGGCAACTACAAGACCATCAGGCGGGGCGCCGGGCCTTTCTATGCTCCTTCAAAGATAACAGTATCCCCGCGGGGGGAGATCTTTGTGGCTGACGGCTACGGCAATTCCCGTGTTCATCGTTTTTCCTCCGGCGGGGAACTCCTTGCCTCCTGGGGTGAGCCGGGGGGCGAACCGGGGCAATTCAGGCTGGTACACGGTGTCGGGGTAGATGAAAATGACAGAGTTTATGTAGCCGACCGTGAAAACGACCGGGTGCAGATCTTCGATACCGAAGGCAGGGTTCTTGATATCTGGAATGATATAAAACGGCCCGACGGACTCTGTGTTCGGGATGGGATAGTCTATGTACCGGAATTGGGACACCTGGCATATAACGACAACGTCATGTATGAACCTTACGAAAACATGCCCTGGTCGCAGGTAAGGGTATTTGACACCGAAGGGCATGAGCTTACCCGTTTTGGCGGAGAAGATCCATGGAAGCCGGGGAACCTCTACTCGGCCCATGGAGCAAACCTCGACCGTGAGGGGAGTCTTTACATTGCCGACTCAGGACTGCCGGCTCCTGAAACCGCCGCTCCGGGCAAAAGGAGGCATGCCCTTCAGAAATACAGGCGCATTGCTTAGCGGGGACGCGCCGCGCGGAGCCTCAACTCAGGTAATCGGAAAGCCTCCGGTAAGTCTGGTTGACGATATGTTTCTTTTCTATGTCCACTTCTTCTCCCAGTTCATCAATGAGGGCTTCAAGGCTTGAGACGCTCTCGTTGAGGCTGGTGTGGAAGCCCCGTGAACAGCGGAACCAGTAGTTTCCTTCCCCGCCGGTAAAGAGGGAAATAAACCCCAACTCCCGGCTTCCTTTCTTCCAGAGTGCGGGGCTTACCAGTTTGTCCATCTGTTCCAGAATTGCGTCCAGGTCTTTCCGCGAATCAAAGTTTTCCTTCCGCGGCCAGTCCCGTTCCAGCGCGCCGTCAATGTCCAGCCGGGAAGCCAGCAGCAGTATCAGTTCCAGTTTCTCCCCTGCCAGAAGCCTGTAGCCTCCATTGACAGTGATTATGCCGCGCAGGCCCCTGTAGACAACTTCCGCAGGGATACTGTCCTTTATTGCGGAGAGTTTTTCCCACGGCAGGTTTACTTCTTTTTTGCCTTTTACTGTTTTGATCTCAAAAACCATATCGGCAATCCTGATATTGTTGGTAAAGTCTCTCAGTTTTTTTAACTTTTCCGCCGGTCTTTTACCGCCTTCCCTCCTTGGGCCTTTGAGAGCGAAGGCGCCGAACAACTCGGGATTTATCATTTCCAGAGTTTCCCGGGAGAGGGGGGAAACCGACATTGCGTACATCCTCGAAGTACGGACAATTTCCCCGGCTACAATAAACTCAGGATCAGTGCGGAACATCACCGAGCCGGGGTGTATGATGATCCTGTCGGCAGTAAGGCTGCGGTAGGTTTCCCTGCCTTCCCTTACGCAGACAAACTGTATAAGCCCCCTGGCTACACAGAGAAGGTAATCTTCGGTTTTGCCTCCGGACAAGACCGGTATGTTTTGCGCGGTGATAATCTCTTCGAGTTGATCCACTACATTGAAAATTTCCGCCATGGCCCGCTCGTCAAGATAGTTTTTTTCACAGAAACGCTGCTTGTTTGCGGCCCCTGCATAGGAACGGTAGAGCTTGAGATAGGAAACAAAGTCTCCGCCCGGGTCGCGGAAACTGTGGTGGGCCTTGCGGGCGTCCATCTCTTCCCCCGGGGGAAGAATGTAGGGGCTCTGGGTTGACAGGAAGGCTGCGGCAATAACCGTTTCTTCAAGAACTTCAGGATAACGGAGAATTGCTTCTACGATGATACGGCTCTGCCGGGGAGGCAGGGGAAACTCCGTCATGAGCCGTCCGGTACGGGAAAGAGTTCTGTCGCTTTCCAGGGCTTCGAGGAGGTTCAGGGTTTCCATTGCCGCGATAATGCCTTCCCGGCCGGGAGCCGAAATAAAATCAAATTCCTCGAAGCCGGTGAGCCCCAGATCCGCCATACGGAGCACCACTTCGGAAAGATCGGTCCGGTAAATCTCCTCGGTGGTAAAGAGGGGCCGGTTTTCAAAATCCTTGCGTGTGTAGAGACGGTAACAGTTTCCTTCCCCGGTACGGCCGGCCCGGCCCTTGCGCTGGTTGGCCGATGCCTTTGAAATCGGGGCCTCCGCAAGACTTGAGGTAAAGGTTCTGGGATTGTACCAGGAGAGTTTTGAAAATCCCGAATCAATGACACAGGTAATGCCGTCTATGGTTACCGAAGTTTCCGCAATGTTAGTGGAGAGCACTACCTTGGTTTTTCCCGAAGGCGGTTTTTCAAAAACCCGCTCCTGTTCTTCCTTGCCGAGCCTTCCGTAGAGGGGCACCAGATGGAGGCCCGGCCCTGCGGAACTAAAGATGAGCCGGTTCATGCAGTCCTTGATCATCTTTTCGCCGGAAAGGAAGATCAATATGTCTCCTTCTCTTTTTTCTCCGGTAAAGCGTTCCGCAATGGCGGCGATCTTGTCGATGATCGCCTCCGCGGCGGAGCGGCTTGTTCCGGAATGCCTGTCCGAAAGATCGGGTTTGGCAGGAAACTTTGTTTGCTGTTCGATTGAGTTTTTAAGGTTATCTCTCTGAATGAGCGCCGGATCGTAGATCAGGGTAACCGGGTAGGTAACTGCATCGATCTTCACCACAGGACATTCCCCGAAGTATTCGGAAAAAATCTCCGCATTAATAGTGGCGCTGGAGATGATCACCTTGAAGTCTTTTCTGGTTTCCAGCACCCGTTTCAGGAGCCCCAGAATAAAGTCGATGTTGAGACTCCGTTCGTGGGCCTCGTCTACCACGAGAAGGCTGTACTTTGAAAGCCATGGATCCAGCTTCATCTCCTGAAGGAGGATTCCGTCGGTCATGATTTTTATCCTGGTATCGGTATTGGTTTTGTCCTCAAAACGCATCTTGTAGCCTACGGGGCAACCCGTATCTCCGGGGACGGAATTTCCCAGCTGACGGGAAATGAATTCACTTACGGAAACCGCAGCAATTCTACGGGGCTGGGTAACGCCGATGATCCCGTTTTTTGAATAGCCTGCCTCCAAAAGGATGACGGGGAGCTGGGTGGTCTTTCCCGAACCGGTGGGACTTTCCACCACCAGCGCCTGGTTCTCCTCCAGCGCCCGGAGAATAATGTCTTTATGCCTGTAGACAGGTAAATCGGAATAATTCATCTTTTTATTATAGACCGGAGAAGGATTAATGAATAGTGAAGAAGGAATAGATAGTGTCTGTCCCTAAACCCTAAAACCGCTTACCCTGCGGACGGAATTATAGCAGGTTTTTGCTATCTTTTCTTTTTTTATGTTTTAACCTATAATTATATGTATTGAATTCTTTGGAGGATATATGGCCAGGAAACAGGATGTGTACTTCTTCGGTGAGGGAAAAGCCGAAGGGGATGCGAAGATGAAAGATATTTTGGGTGGAAAGGGCGCCAATCTGGCAGAAATGACCAATCTGGGAATTCCCGTTCCTCCGGGTTTTACGATTTCCACGGAAATGTGCGCTGCGTACTATGAAAATAAACAGAAATTCCCGAAAACCCTCCGGCAAGAAGTTGAAAACTACCTCAAAAAACTGGAAAAGGTGATGGGAAAGAAACTGGGAGATCCCGAAGATCCCCTGCTGGTATCGGTTCGTTCAGGCGCTCCGGTTTCCATGCCCGGAATGATGGATACGATCCTCAATCTGGGAATGAATGACAGGGCGGTTCAGGGTCTGGCCCGGAAAACGGAAAATGTGCGTTTTGCCTGGGACGCCTACCGCCGTTTTATCCAAATGTACGGCGACGTGGTAATGGGAGTCCCCCATAAGGATTTTGAAGAAGCTATTTCGGAGATGAAGAAATCCAAAAATGTCAAGCTTGATACCGGCCTGGACGCCGGGGATTTGGCGGCGCTCGTTGATGAGTACAAGAAAATTGTCAAGAAAACGGCAAATAAGGATTTCCCCCAGAAGCCCCTGGAACAACTCTGGGGCGCCATTGAAGCGGTATTCAGTTCCTGGATGAACGAAAGGGCGATCCGCTACCGGCAGATCAACGAAATTCGCAATGTCCGGGGAACAGCGGTAAACGTACAGTCCATGGTCTTCGGCAACTTCGGCGACGATTCGGGAACCGGGGTCTGTTTCAGCCGGGATCCTTCCACGGGGAAGAACGAATTTTACGGTGAATACCTTATGAATGCCCAAGGTGAGGATGTAGTAGCCGGTATCCGTACTCCGGAGAAAATTTCCACCCTGGAAAAGACCAACAAGAAAGTTTACGATCAGCTTATCGCCATCAGGAATAGGCTCGAAAAACATTTCCAGGACATGCAGGATATGGAATTTACCATCCAGCAGGGGAAGCTTTATATTCTCCAGACCAGGAATGGCAAACGTACCGGGACTGCGGCGGTAAAGTGCGCGGTAGACATGGTGGCGGAAAAACTCATCGACAGGAATACCGCCGTGCTGCGGGTAAGCCCGGCTTTGCTGGATCAGCTTCTCCACCCCATGATAGATGCCGATGCTCTTAAAACCGCAGAATCCATGACCAGGGGACTCAATGCTTCTCCGGGAGCCGCCTGCGGACAGATCGTGTTCGACGCCTGGGAGGCGGAAAAGTGGCACGCCCTGGGCAAGAAAGTACTTCTGGTGCGCAAGGATACCAGCCCCGAAGACATCGGCGGCATGGTTGCTTCCCAGGGCATTCTCACCTCCACCGGCGGCATGACCAGCCATGCGGCGGTAGTGGCCCGCGGTATGGGTACCCCCTGCGTGGCCGGCGCGAAAGAAGTACTGGTACAGGGCAAGACCATGGTGATTGGAAATAGGACCTTTCAGGAAGGGGACTGGATCACCATTGACGGTTCCACCGGAGATGTGTACGAAGGCAAACTGCCCCTCGTTACGCCTGATATTTCCCAAGACATGAGTACCTTCCTCTCCTGGTGCGATGAGATCTGCTCTTCCGCACGGAGAAAAACCGCGAACGGCAAAATCCTCAGAGGCTTTGAAGTCCGTACAAACGCAGATCAGCCGGAAGACGCGCACAGGGCCTTTGCCTTCGGCGCTCAGGGAGTAGGGCTCTGCCGTACCGAGCACATGTTCTTTGACAAGGCAAAGCTGATTCATTTCCGTGCCATGATTGTGGCCGATACTCTGGAAGAGCGGAAGGCCGCCCTTAAAGAGATCCTTCCCCTGCAGCAGAAAGACTTCTTTGGAATATTCAAGGCAATGGAAGGCCGTCCGGTTACGATCCGGCTTCTCGATCCGCCGCTCCATGAATTTGTTCCAAAGACAGAGGAAGAAACCAGGGAACTGGCCGACTTCCTCAAGGTCGATACCGCATCTCTTCAGCCCAAAATTGACAGGCTCCATGAACAGAACCCGATGCTTGGACACCGGGGCTGCCGTCTGGCTGTTACATATCCTGAGATCTATGACATGCAGGTTGAAGCCATCGCGCTGGCTGCCGTGGAATGCATCAAGCAGAAGATTCCCGTGCAGCCTGAGATTATGATCCCCATCGTCGTAACGGCGCGGGAATTAAAGCTGCTCCGTCCCAACGCAGAAACAGTGCTGAAAAAAGTCTTTAGTGAAGCGGGAATGAGTGTTCCTGTCAAAATCGGCACCATGATCGAAGTGCCCAGAGCCGCAATCCGTTCGGCCCATGTGGCAAGGTATGCGGACTTTTTCAGTTTTGGCACCAACGATCTTACCCAGATGACCTTTGCCTTCAGCAGAGATGATGTCGCATCTTTCCTGCCGAGTTACCTCAAGCAGAATGTGCTTGATGTCGATCCCTTCAAATCCATAGATGAAGAAGGGGTAGGTTATCTTATTGGCTATGCGGTAGAGCAGGGCCGTTCCGTCAACCCGGATCTGAAATGCGGAATCTGCGGGGAGCATGGCGGAGATCCCCTTACCATCGACTTCTGTTACCGGGCCGGCCTAACCTATGTGTCTTGTTCGCCCTTCCGGGTGCCTCTTGCCCGCCTTGCGGCAGCCCAGGCAGTAATCAACAACAGTATCTCCGCCAAGGCAAGAAGTGCAGACAAAAAAGCGCCCGCCAAGGCAGCGGAGAAGCCGGCGGCCAGGAAAAATGCAAAGCCGGAGACGAAAAAAGCTGCCGTAAAGAAGGCTCCGGCCGGCAGGAAAGCCGCCGTTGCTAAAAAGGCAGTGCAGAAAACGGCGGTTAAAAAGACAGCCGTAAAGAAAGCCGCCGACAAAACTCCTGCCAAACGCGGACGCAAGAGCGGGGCGGCGGGAAGCGTAAAAGCCGCGGTCAAAAAAACCGTTAAACCGGCTTCCAAAAGTAAAAAAACCGTGACAAAGGCAGGTTCCGGAACAGGGAAACGGGGCAGGCCGCCCAAGTCAAAGTAAACAGTAGACTTGTTTAAGCCAACCGGGTTGTTAAAAAAGTCCGGTAAAAGTTACCTGACAGGAATTGGGAATTCGTTCATACGGGTTCCCATTTTTTCAGGAACCGGGGGGGTATTTTGTGCATAGTCTCATTGAAACTGTATATTCTCAATCCGGCATGCATGACAAACAATGGAAAAAATTCATCCGCTTGTGGACAATTATACTGGCCCTTGTTCTTGGTATAACCGCGTTTTTCAGTAAAGGCTATAACCACCTCGATGAGCATTTCCAGACAATCGAGCTTGCATATTATAAAACAGGCGCCATTGATTCTTCCCGGCTTTCATGGGAATTTCCGGCAAGGATGCGCCCCTGGCTGCAGCCCGCAATTTATTTTGTGATCCTGAAAATTACAAATACGGCGGGAATACATGATCCTTTTATGCTTGCCGCGATCCTCCGGTATTTTTCTGCATTTCTTGCCTGGCTCATGACAAGTTCAATGATGTTCTGTGCGTATCATTTTTTTGATGAAGCTTCCCGGCGGAAATGTGCTGTGTATAGCATGGTACTGTTGTCATTCCTGCCCTATATGTTTGTAAGGACTTCATCCGAGTCCTTCTCGTCATCTTTCAGCATGATCGGGTTTGCCATTTTGATATTGGGAAGTACGCCTGTTTCCATCGGCAAATTCGGGGAAAGGAAATATTCAAACAGGCTTTTGTTTATTACCGGAGTTTTCTGGGGCTTTGCCTTTGAATTCCGGTATCAAGTTGCATTTCTTCTGGCCGGTTTTATTTTCTGGATTTTTTTCATATCGATACGCGATAAAAAACAGGCCCTGATACAAGTCCTGATTATTTTCGGCGGTATTTTTGCCGTTGTTATCCCTGCTACTTTTCTGGATTGGTGGGGATACGGAAGTTTTACCATAGTTCCCGTTAATTATTTGTATCAGAATATTATTTTGAATAAATCAAGTATCTACGGAACCATGCCTTTTTACGGATACATACAGCTCATGCTTGGAAACAGGCGTTACGCGGTAATGATGTTTATCATACTGATTGGGAGTATCGCGGGGATTGTACGCTATCCAAAACATCCGTTTTCGTGGGGCGTGCTTCTCTTTTTTGTTGTACATTCAATGATTGGTCATAAAGAGCTTCGATTCTTTATGAATATCCTTATTCCTTCACTTTTTTTGATGATTTACGGTTTTTCGCCCAAAACGGAGAAAGATACGGTTTTCAAAAAAATATGGAAATTCCGTTATTCAATACCGGCAATCGCCCTGTATCTGTTAAATATTTTTATCCTTTTATCTTATGCGACCGGATTCCAATCGGCAGCGGACATACAGTTTGAAGACTATATCTATCATAATACCGTGTCTCCGTTCAGGGCCTACGCTATAAAAACCAGATCATTTCCCGAGCCGCTTGATTATTGGTTTTACAGGCCGCCCGGACTGGAGATAGACGCCAGGGAGAACTTTGACGACATTGTACGGGCCGGTAAGGGCAAAAAAGAATTCTTTGTAATTGTTTGCCCTCCGGAAACGGACATGGATTCCCTGTATGTACCATCCGGCTATACCATGACAAAGGAATACGCCTATAAAGGACGCGATATTTATTCTTTGCTGAAAGAGCTGCTCAAAAGAAACAATGAGGAAATATGGGCGCTGTATAAATTTACAGCTTTTCATGAAGAGGAGAAAATATGACGGGCAGCCAAGTCTATCAGCCGGACTGACTCCTAGGGCAACGCTGATTAACTTGACGCTAATCAGCGTTGCCCTATTATTTTTCTCGTTTTCCTGCGGAAAACTGCGAAAAATCTATAATTTTGTAGCACTGATTTATTCTCGATTGAATAAATCAGTGCTTCCCTAGAATTGTTGCAGGTCTATTGTTTTTTATGGATTCCCTGTAGTATAGTGAT
>JAIRXN010000109.1 GCA_031268245.1 Treponema sp.
CGTCAAGTATATGAATACCAGCCGCAATAGATCGACGGGGTTCTTAATTTCCCGCCCGCGTACTAGCGCTCCAAGCTCATTTGCCTTGTCTTTCCACCCTTCGGGCATGACCGACAGCAATTGCTTAAAACCTGTTTTCTTCCCTCTCAGTTCTTGAGTTTACCATGATTTTAAGGTTTTGGTAAGTAAACGCATATGGGTATTAGACCCCACTGCGAATAAAATAAAAAAACAAACTATACTTGGTCAGGAGACATAAATGGTCCTGTTAATACAGATGTATGACATGGTTCTGCGGATCTTTTGCTTCCTACGCCGGGGCTGAAGTTTCCGGAAGAATGGTTCTGCTTCCCGCTTCGCTCAGGGAGGCTGTTCATTTAAAACTGCCCTACCCCTTCTACGGTCTGTATAGTGTCGGGGAAAACCCGGGAACATCTTATCCGCAGCATGAAACGGTATTATCATACAAGCCCGTCGGCGTATATCAACGACCTTAGGCTTGATGAAACGGCCCGCCTCCTTACAACCACGGAACGTTGGGTTGTACAAAAAACATGGTCAATGCTATATTATTTATGTGTATTTTCTGGTTATATGTCCGGATACGGAAAACACAGTTTGCCAGGGAGTAGTAAATTGAGTAACAAAGAATTCATCCCCAATTACATGAACATTCAGAAGGCGGCGTATAATCAGATCCCCGATAGGATGCCCCTCTATGAGCACTGTATTTCCGACAAGATCATGGAGCAGGTGTTGGGAAGGGAATTCCGGCACTTATACAACGGGAACCTTCAGGATAAGGAAGAGTACTTTAAACACTTTTGCGGATTTTTTAAGGAAATGGGTTACGACAGCGTTTCTTTTGAAGGCTGCATCGGTTTGGCCATGCCTTGCAGCGGCTGTTTGGGGCAGCATAAGGAATCGGTGATCCACAATTACGAAGATTTTGAAAAATATCCCTGGGACAGTATTCCCGACGCCTATTTTGCCATGTACGGCGAACATTTCCGGGCCCTCCGAAGCGCCATGCCCCCGGGCATGAAGGCCATAGGCGGCGTGGGGAACGGCGTCTTTGAGTGCGTACAGGATGTGATCGGTTATATGAATCTGTGTTATATCGCCAATGATGATCCCGATCTCTACGATGCGCTTTTTAAAAAAGTGGGGGATGTTTCTCTGACAATCTGGAAGCGCTTTCTTGAGTTGTACGGCGACATCTACTGCGTCCTGCGCTTTGGGGACGACCTAGGCTTTAAAAGCAACACCCTTATTGCTCCCGGCGATATCCGCCGTCACATTATCCCCCAATACGGGCGGATCATCGCGCTGATACACTCCTACAACAAACCCTTTCTGCTCCACTCCTGCGGATGTATCTTCGAGGTTATGCCGGATATAATTTCGAAGGCAAAAATAGACGCGAAACATTCCAACGAAGATCAAATAGCGGAATTTTTGGTGTGGGTCGAAAAATACGGCAATGAAATTGGTAACTTCGGCGGTATAGACACCGATGCGGTATGCCGCCTCTCCCTGCCGGAGATTCGGGACTACATAGCGGATCTGCTGGGGAGATGCAAAAAAACCGGGGGCATAGCCTTTAGTTCGGGCAATACCATCCCTGATTATGTGCCGGTGGATCATTACCTGGAGATGATCAACACCGTGAGAAAACACCGGGGTGATTTTTCTTAAGGGACAAGTACAACAGGCTCCTCGGACGCCGTGGTTCCTAAGGGACCGGGTACCTCACTCGTCCTTCATTAATGCCTTGAACTCCACCCTGCAATACCACTCTATTGTTTCTTGGATAAAACTTAAATGAGTTTGCCCCCGGATGAGGCAATTCATCATCTTGACAAGACCGGTAAAATGTGCATAGTGAATGAAAGGCTTGATGGAGACGAGTAGGCTTTTTACCCCGTTTCAAGAGAGACTGCGCCGCGGCTGAAAGCGCAGTTAAACGGAAATTGCCGAAAACCACTCCAGGGGGAAGAGATTCCCCGGCTGCCCCGGGGAACGGAAAAGAAACAGTAAAACTGTCCGGAAACTTCAATTTTTCGAACAATCGAGGCTGTTCCAAAAGCTGAAGTTTTGGAACAAGCTCAATCTGCTGTTTTTTCTCTTATTATCCGGGGCCGGAAGAAAGTTCAAGATTGACTTCGGTAATTGAGGATTTTCAGCTCCCGTAAGCGGTGACGAGTGCGCCTTCCGTCATGGAAAGGTGAAGCAGGGTGGTACCGCGGGTTATTTTCATAATCCGTCCCCGCAATGTGTGAATTGTGCAGCAGGAGGTACCGTATGTCTGCCAACCAAAAAGAAGAACGTCTATCCCTTATCCGCCACTCGGTGAGTCACGTCATGGCTCAGGCGGTAACTACCCTGTTCCCCGGTACGAAGGCGGCAATCGGGCCTTCAATCGAAAACGGTTTTTATTACGATTTTCTCCTCCCCAGGCCCATTGCCAATGAGGATCTCCCCGCCATCGAAGCCGAAATGAAGAAGCTCATCGATTCAAAACTCGATCTGGTGCGGGTAGAACTGAGCCGGGAAGAGGCCCTGAAGCGTTTTGCCTCCGAAGAGTTCAAGACTGAACTTATCAACGAGCTTCCCCAGGGGGAAACCATCACCGTGTACGAAAACCGGGATTCGGGCGGCGCATGCCTCTGGGCAGATCTCTGCCGCGGCCCCCATGTGGCGAACACCAGGGAGATCAACTCCGCAGCCTTCCGCCTGATGAACATTGCCGGGGCCTACTGGCGGGGAGATGAGAACCGGCCCATGCTTACCCGGATCTACGGTACCGCGTGGGAAAATCCCAAGGATCTCAAGGCATACCTTGCCTTCCTTGATGAAGTTGAGAAGCGGGATCACCGCCGTCTCGGCAGGGATCTGGATCTCTACTCGATCCACGAGGAAGCCGGAGCGGGGCTCATCTATTGGCATCCCAACGGCGGCCGCATGAGAGTAGCCATTGAGGATTTCTGGCGCAGGGAACACTACCGTAACGGCTACGAAATTCTCTATACGCCCCATATCGGCAAGAGTTGGCTCTGGGAAACTTCCGGGCACCTGGGTTTCTACAAGAGCAACATGTACAGCCCCATGGAGATCGACAATCAGGACTACATCATCAAACCGATGAATTGTCCCTTCCATATTTTGATCTACAAAAACAAACAGCGGAGCTACAGGGATCTGCCCCTCCGCTGGGCGGAACTGGGTACGGTTTATCGTTATGAACGGAGCGGGGTTCTTCACGGCCTTTTGAGGGTAAGGGGTTTTACCCAGGACGATGCGCACATTTTCTGTACCCCCGAACAGATGGAAGCTGAAATTCTTGAAGTGCTGCGCTTCAGCCTGTGGATTTGGAAGGTTTTCGGCTTTAAGGACATCAAGGCCTATCTTGCGACCAAGCCCGCCGAATCGGTGGGGGAGCAGAGCCGCTGGGATGCCGCTCTGGAGAGTCTCCGCAAGGCGGTAGAAGCCGAAGGGCTGGCCTACGAGATCGACGAGGGCGGCGGTGCATTCTACGGGCCCAAGATCGACCTCAAGATAAGGGACGCGCTGGGCCGGGAATGGCAGATGACTACAATTCAGTTCGACTTCAACGAGCCTGAACGTTTCGACATGACCTTTGTCGATGCGGACGGCCGGCACAAACGCCCCTACATGGTTCACCGGGCCCTGTTGGGGAGTCTTGAGCGTTTCTTCGGGGTGCTTATCGAACACTTCGGCGGCGCCTTCCCCGTGTGGATTGCCCCGGAACAGATAGCGGTTATCCCCGTGGCCGAAGGCTTCAACGATTACGCACAAAAAATAACGGACTGCCTCAGGGCCAGGTCCCGCGAAAGCGGCTGCGATCTGCGGGTCAGTACGGAACTGGATGACGACAGGCTTAGCGCCAAGATCCGTAACTGTCAGAACAGGAAGATCCCCTACATGCTGGTGGCAGGTCAGCGGGAGATGGACGAAGGCACGGTTTCAATCCGGCTGAGAGACGGAAGACAGCTTGAGTCCATGAAGATAGCGGACTTTGCAGACTATGTACAAAAGAAGGTCGAAACCAAGGATCTCTTTCTATAGAAAGAGGCCGCCGGCTTTCAAGGTTCATGTCCGTACACCGGAGCCGATGCAAAATCCGGTTGGTTTTGCATCGGCTCTTGCATTTTTAAGCGGTTGCTCTTTCAAAACTGAAGTTTTGAAAGAGCCTCACTGTTTTACGCGGGACGGTTGACCCATTCGATGGCAAGCTGCCTGAGTTCCTGGGTGGTGTTGCAGTGGAGCTTGATCTTGATATGTTCTTTGTGGGTGTCGATGGTTTTTGCGCTCAGATTGAGCTTTGCCGCAATCTCCACCGTGCCCAGCCCTTTCCCAATGAGGTTGAATACCTGGAGCTGCCGGTCGGAAAGTTTTTCTACGGAGGCAAAGGAGCCTGCCTGCCCCCGGCCGGACTCCAGGCATTCCGAAAGCCGCTCCTGTTCGGCCTTGCTGAGGTAGATCTTTCCCCCCAGAACCGTTTCAATTGCCTCCATAACTTTGTTGCCCGCTTCGGCCTTCATGATGTAGCCCCGCCCGCCGGCATTGAGCACACGTTCGGCATAGTAGCGTTCGTCGTGCATGGAAAGCACCAGCGCCGCAATCCCCGGAAACCGGCTGTGCAGTTCTTTGAGCAGATCGAGACCGTCTTCGTCTCCCAGGTTGAGATCCACAATGGCGAGATCCGGCTTTTCCTCTCCGGCAAGTTTGAGGGCCTCCGCAGAGTCCTTTGCCTCTCCCACCACGGAATAAGATCCCTGGCTGCTGATAAGAGAACTTAAACCCTTACTAAAGAGCGGATGATCCTCTACGATCATGACTTTTGCCACAGACATAGATTCATTATACTTTGGCAAAAACCGTTTAACCATAGTATAATTTCCCTATGGAAGCACTGATTTATTCAATCGAGAATAAATCAGTGCTACTTTAATGCATGGTGTTAAAAGGTAAATGCGCATAGCCCTGTTTCTTAATAATCTGGATGGCGAGTACCAGCTTTCGGTGTACCGGGGGGTACGGGAGGAGGCCCGCAAACTGGGTATCGCCCTGCTCTCTGTTCAGGGTGAAGCGCTGAATGGGAAGGGCAAATCCGGTGAGGGAACCATTCCCGCCTGGAAACTCATTGCCGCAGACGGCATACTCCTCCTCTCTTCGGTTTTTACCGACGAGAGTGAAATTGTTATCCCTTCGGAACTAAAGGCCATGGCCTCTCAGGTTCCCCTTGTCTCCATCGGCGCGCGGCTCTTCAATTATCCTTCGATTATTGTCAAGAACCGGGAATCCATGGAACTCCTCATGGAACACCTTATCATGACCCACGGCTACCGGGATTTTATCTATGTAGGGGGCCCGGCAAAGCATCAGGATAACGTTGTCCGGGAAGATGTGTTCCGAAAGGCGATCAAGGACGGGGAACGGGCCTTTCCGGGGCTCCGGGGAAGGGTATACAGCGGCATCTTCAATGAGCTTTCCGGTATGGAGATCATGCGGAATCACATTGCCCTTCATCCCGGGAGACCGGATTGCATCGTTGCCGCAAGCGACAATATTGCCATCGGTATTCAGGAACTGCTGCAGAGCCTGCCCGATCCCCAATGGCGGAACTGTCCGGTAACGGGTTTTGACGATATAAGTCAGGCCCAACTGGTAAATCCTCCCCTCACCACGGTACGTCAGCCTCTTTCGGAACAGGGCGGCATGGCCGTCCGCGCCATCCGGGATCTTATACGGGGAATTGCCGTGCCCAGGATCATCTATGTTGAATCGACACTGATACTGCGTTCCTCCTGCGGATGCCCGGAAAGGCCCGAAGACGCAAGAGAGGGCACGGAAAGGATTCTGCCGGCCATGAGCGCCGCTCCCTATGACATCATCAAATCGGAAATTTATTCACTCAATGTGAATTCCCTGGGACACAATCTGGCCCTTATCGATTCTCTTCCCGCCATGATTCCCTATCTGCAGAGTTTTTTAACCAACCTTCATGTGCGGAGTTTCTGCTTTATTCTCTACGGCGATGCCCTGAAAAACTCAGGCGAAACAGGATACCTGGTTTTTGAGCGAGCCGGGGGCAGGGATCTCTCTTTTGCGGAAAATCCTCCGGCTGTGGATATAGGCCTCTTTTTCAGGAAATTAAAAGCCGCAGAAGAGTTTCA
>JAIRXN010000151.1 GCA_031268245.1 Treponema sp.
TGGAGGATCTCGTCTATGGTCTGTTCGCTGCAGGCCTTGGCAAGCTTCTTCATTAAATCGTAGTTGCTGATTGTAAAATTTCTGAAACGGCCCAGACCTGTACGGGGATCCATGATAAAACCGAGAAGCACCCAGCCCTTGGGGTCAAGAATTTCATCCCGTGTCAGATTCCCGGAATCCACCTTGTCAACATATTCGATCATCCGGGAAAAACAGCCCAGATTGGCATCCCCGCCATAGTAGTCGTAGACTACGCGGGCGCAGCTTGGAGCTATCCGGGAGACTCCTTCAAAGTAAATCTTGTCCCCCAGCCTCTCCGATTCGCTGGAGTGGTGGTCAAACCAGAGCTTGCAGCCGGGGATATAGGGAATATTTGCCAAAATGTCGTTATCCGTAGCCTCTACAAGACCGTCCTGGATGTCCTTGGGGTGAACAAATTTCCAATCATCAATAAGTCCCATGTAGAGAAGAAGCGCGCCGCAAGCCAGACCGTCAAAATCGGAGCGTGTCAGTAATCTCATATCATTCTTCCTTTCCAAAATAGAATTGCTTAAGATTGTTTCAAAAACTGAAGTTTTTGGAACAATTTCACTTTGTAAAAAACACTCTATTTATTATAATAACTATATGAAACACAAAAAACCAGTATATTTTATTGTTTCCCTCGTTCTGTTATCGGCATTTATTGCCTGCGCCTCAAATTCTTTCCTGCGATCCGGTTTTGGAGGCTTGGGAAAGGCCGGAGATCCGGTACCTTTCATGGAGGATGTCATAACCGGCGCCCTGCCCAACGGGCTTAGATACTTCATTCTGGAAAAGTCCCGTCCTGAAGGCCGGGCTTACCTGACACTTGCGGTAGATGCGGGTTCCGTTCTGGAAGAGGACGATGAACAGGGACTTGCCCACTTTGTGGAACACATGGCCTTTAACGGCACCCGCCGTTTTCCTGAATCGGAACTGGTGAATTACCTCCGCTCCCTGGGCATGCGCTTCGGCCCTGAGGTAAATGCCTATACCAGCTATGACGAAACGGTTTACGGCATCGAAGTACCGGTGGAAACCGGGGACGACGGCCTTAAACGTATCCCCTCAAAGGCCCTGGATGTGATGGATGACTGGACCCATGCCATCACCTTTGCCGAAAAAGATGTGGACGATGAACGTTCCGTTATCATGGAGGAGTACCGTTCCCGCCTGGGCGCTATGGACAGGATCATCCGGAAGTTTTTCCCTATTCTTTACGAGGGAAGCCCCTATGCGCTGCGCTATCCCATAGGTCTCTCCGAGGTGATAGAGGGGGCTCCGGCAAGCCGTCTTGAAGGCTTCTATAAGAAGTGGTACCGGCCCGATAATATGGCCCTGATCCTGGTGGGGGATTTTGACGCCGCCGCGCTGGAAGCGGAACTTTCCTCCCATTTTACTGCGCCAAAGGCGGAAACGAAGCTTAAGCGTCCCCGTTACAGCCTTCCCGGGCCAAAAAAAGGAGCCTTTAAGGCTCATATTCTTACCGATCCTGAACTCACCTTTACCAGGGTGGATATCTATTTCAAGCGGCCCCCGGCAGTTCCGGAAACTACTTTGGCCGGCTACCGGAACGAGATTATCGATTACCTTATCGATCACATGCTGAGCCTCCGTTTTGACGAGGCGGCTTCGAAGAGTGAAACCCCGTATGTAGGCGCCGGAGCGGGGAATATCCGTCACGGCTTTGATTCCCGGTACTATGTGCTCATGGCGCAAGCCAAGGCGGACAGTACCGGCGGATATTCGACTGAGGCGAGCCTCGAAGCCCTGCTCCGGGAGAAGGAGAGCATGATCCGCTATGGTTTCAGCGCCGCGGAACTGCAGAATGCCAAGACTGCCTTTCTTTCCAATCTGGAACAGATGGTTTCAGAGAAGGACAGGCAAGAATCTTCCGATTTTGTCAGCCAGCTTTCTTCCTATTTTTTGAAGGGAGGTTATCTTACCGGCGCGGAATGGGATCTGAATGCGGCGAATGTCCTGCTTCCCGGCATAGGCGGGAAGGATATAGCCGCCGCGGTTAAGGCATACTTTGAGCCGGGAGATATACAGGTCTTTGTCATGGCCTCTGAACAGGGGGAGGCTTCCCTTCCGTCGGAGGCCCGTATCCGGGAACTGGTTCTTTCTTCGTCAAAAATGAAGCTTGAAGCCCCTGCGGTTACAGTATCCGAAGGGGATCTTCTCGACAGGACGCCCGAAGCGGGGAAGATTGCTCTTGAGTCTGTCGATGAAGAAACCGGAGCCCGGATCTGGGATCTTGCCAACGGCGCGCGGGTGATACTCCGGGAAACGGAAAACAAAAACAACGAGATAGCCCTCTACGCCATGGCCCGCGGGGGCACGAGCAGCGCCCCTGTGGATGAGGACGTTTCGGTAAGCCTTGCCGCGGAAATGGCCGCCGCTTCGGGCCTGGGGCCCTATTCCCGGCCTGAACTGGTCAAAAAACTGACGGGCAAGCAGGTTTCATTCTCTTTCTGGACTTCAAATTACTATCGGGGTTTCCAGGGTTCCGCCACCACAGGCGACATCAAAACCCTCTTTGAGATGCTCTACCTGGGCCTTACCCAGACAAAA
>JAIRXN010000172.1 GCA_031268245.1 Treponema sp.
TATGTCTTTGCGGGCGGCTTTTTCCTGAACTTTCTATTCGCCAACTATGAGGGGAGTTTTCTCCGCTCGGTTTTGGAAAGCTGCAAGAATTTTATTTCGGTAATACTCGGTATTGCCAATGTGTTTTCAGATATTATGTCCTATATCAGGCTTTGGGCGGTCGGCCTTGCGGGAGCGGCAATCGCCTCTACGGTAGACGCCATGGCCGGGCCCATGCTGGGGCATTTCATCCTGTTTATCTTCGGGATAATTCTCCTGGTATTCGGCCACGGGCTTAACCTCGTCCTGAATGTATTGTCCGTACTGGTACATGCCGTCCGCCTGAATACTCTGGAGTTTTCGGGCCATGCCGGACTTACGTGGGCCGGTCATGCGTATAAACCGTTTGCTAAAAGGTAATTCGCAGGCGTGAATTATTGAGGAGTTTCCGGTGGAAACCCCATTATAAATTAAGAATTCAGAGGAGAAAAGTATGAATTTAGGCTTATTAGGTGCAGGTCTTGTGATGGGTATTTCCGCGGTGGGCTCGGCAATCGGAATCGGTATTGCCGGTCAGGCGGTAATCGGCGCATGGAAAAAATGCTATATCAATAATAAACCGTCGCCGATGACCCTGCTTGCGTTCGGCGGAGCGCCCTTAACCCAGACCTTCTACGGCTTCATATTGGGCCTGCTCTTTATGAAACCCGCTGCGATTGCCAATCCCGAAAACGGAGCCCTCTACCTCGGCATGGGACTTGCCTCGGGGCTGGCCATAGCGTTTTCCGCCATTGCCCAGGGCCAGGCGGGAGCCGCCGGAGCGGACGCCACCGGCGAAACCGGTAAGGGCTTTGTCAATTACATGATGATAGTCGGCATCTGCGAAACCGTCGCCATTTTCGCGATGGTTCTCTCGATGATCAGTCTTTGAAAGAAGCATTTAACCACAAATAGGATAATGCTGATTAGTGTCATTTAATCAGCGTTATCCTGGTAGACTGATTATGCTAAAGAGCTGGGAAAGAAATTTAACCACCAGAGAAGGCCGCTTTGCGGCCATCAAGGGTCCAGGGACGGCGGGACACCAAGGAAGAAAAAATGATAAGAAAACAGTATATTCTCCCTTCTTTCTATTCCCTTTGTGTTCTTCGTGCCCTTCGCGGTTTTCCTCTTTTAGAGGCATTTAGTCTAATCAAGCTACTAGTTTATCTGGTTGACAGGTGTCCGGCAGTACGCACGTAATCAAAATTGGCGGGTTTGAACATGTAGAACCTGTCGTTATCGGAGGCGATCATCCCGTGGTTATACAAACCATGTGGAAAGATCGTCTTTCTTTTTCGGACCTTGAAGACAAAGCCGCCAAAGTCCTGATTGCCCGGATCGATGCTCTTGCCGCCATGGGCTGCGGTCTGCTCCGTTTTGCCGTTCCGGACATGGAAGGCGCCGGGATTCTGGGACGCCTCTCTTCCATGGTTTCCCTGCCTTTTACGGCGGACATTCATTTTGATTATAAGATTGCCCTCCGCTGCCTCGATTTTCCCATCGCAAAGATCCGCATCAATCCCGGCAACATAGGCGGCACGGATAAGGTCCGCCGGGTATTGGAAAAGGCGGCGGCCAGGGGAGTGCCCATCCGCATCGGGGTGAATGCGGGAAGCCTTCCCCCGGATTTGAGACGGCTTGTTGATTCAGGCGGCCTCGATCCCGCGGCGGCCCTGGTGGAAGCCGCGGAACGCGAACTTGCCGTATTTGATCAATGTGGTTTTAGCGCCGTTCTGGTATCCATGAAGGCTTCCTCGGTTGCCCGGACCATGAAGGCGAATCGGCTTTTTGCCTCCCGCAGTGATGTTCCCCTCCATATAGGCATTACCGAGGCGGGCCCCCTCTTGGCCGGGGTAGTCCGCAATACAACGGCTCTGGTTCCCCTGCTCAGCGAAGGTATGGGGGATACGATCCGGATCTCTCTTTCCGATACGCCTGAAAACGAAGTTATCGCCGCCAAAGAGATCCTTGCCTCCGCGGCTGAAATCGCCGCAGCGGAGGGCAGGGAAGACGCCGCAAGGCGCCTCAGGCAGCCTGCGGTCACCATTATTTCCTGTCCCCGCTGCGGGAGGCACAGTTTCGATACCCATGCCTTTACGGAACGCTGGATGCCCAGGCTGTACAGCATGAAAAAGAGTCTTACCATTGCGATCATGGGCTGTGCGGTTAACGGCCCCGGCGAGGCCCGTCATGCGGACCTTGGTATCACCGGGGCGGGAGACAAGGTTCTTATTTTCCGCCATGGAAAAGTTATCCGCACCATCGATGCCAAAGATGCCGATACTGTATTTGCAGAGGAATTGAATGGCGGATAGACTAAGCTTAAAAATCAAGCGGGTTCTTTTTTTCATCATTATATTTTCTTTAGTCTCCGCCTTATATGCCCAGAGGCAGGTTGAGCAGCCCTGGTGGTATACCCTGGAACAGGGAAAACAGGCATTCCGCTCCGCCTTCTACGGGGACGCCCTTCTCTGCTTTGAAGACGCCCGCAGGCAGAGACGGCAGATGTATACCCGCCTGGAGACCGGGTTTATTACCTTCCTTTCCCTCCCCGAAGTCCGCCGATTGGGGGATTCCCTGGAACTGGTTGAACAATTTATCAAAGACAGAAACTACAGTGAAGCCGGAGAGGCCCTTCGGGAACTGTACTACAGGGTTCCCCGTTCCGGCCTTAACAATTCCGTGCAGGCTGCCCTGAGCGGACTCGGCAGGCTCAAAGACTACCCCGAGGCGGAATACTGGATCGGAGAAACCTACCGCAGCGAGGGGGAACTGGGAATAGCCATCAATCAGTATCAGAAGGCCCTTGCCCAGAGTCAGCTTCTTGAAAATTCAGATTTTGAACTGGAACTTTTTTACAAAATTGCCGAACTGCGCCGTGTGCGGAGAGAGTATCCTGAAATGGAAAAAGTGCTTCTGGGTATCCTTTCCGGCATTCCTCCGGGCGGAGAAACGCCCCGGGACAGCCTCTGGAATCAGGATTCCGGTACTTTTGCCAGACAGGCAATGATGCGTACACTGGAACGGGACGGTTTCAGCCGTTTTTTCACCCTTTACCGCTACAATAACCGGGATGTGGAAAAGGCTCACCGGCTTCTCGGCTTCTTCTTTTACAGTTCCGGCAGGCATAATTCAGCCCCGGATCACCTGATGTTTGCCTTTCTGATTCAGAATTCCCTCATTATGGAAGAACTTATCCGCAGACGCTTTGACTTTAGCTTTAGCTCCCTTGATGATCTTATGGCGGAACTGAAAACCCGTTCCAATCTTCTCCGCTACATCGAAGAAATCGAATACTATAAAACCGCCTACTACCTCGCCGCCTCCCTCTATGCCGCGGGGAAAACCGTCCCCGCACGGGAACTCTGGGCCTTCCTTTCCCGGCAGGCCGATGCAGGAGAGTGGACCGTCCGTTCCGCAGGCCAACTGGAAAAACCCTACATAGAACGGCCGCTGGAAAACTGGTGATGCACGCCCGGACCGGGGGCAAAAAATGGATGCCTCAAACGTCTAAAGCCGTTTCCGCGGCAGTATCCGTCCGTTTCTTGCGCTCCTTTCCTTTTCGTCCAAGGCGCTGTATATTTTACCTGTAGGGTATTTATGGGCGCTAACAGGGAGTATAAAAGCAGCGTTTTCTCGTTATTATTTGGGGAAGAAAACACGCTTCGGGGGCTGTACGAAGCTCTGGAGGGCGTTGCCCTGCCCCCGGAGGCGCCTATCACTATCAATACCCTTGAGGACGCCCTGTTTAAAACCAAAATCAACGACATCTCCTTCGAGGCGGGCGAGAAATTAGTCGTGATTCTTGAACACCAGTCCACGATTAACCCGAACATGCCGCTCAGGCTGCTTTCGTACAT
>JAIRXN010000023.1 GCA_031268245.1 Treponema sp.
GAGGCTGTTCCAAAACTTCAGCTTTTGGAACAGCTTCCTTAGATTTAAGGGAAAAACCGGGCTTTTGACCGGTTTTTCCAAGAGCTTGTCCAAAACCAACCGGGTTTTGGAACAAGCTCACATTACAGAAACAAAACTACAGCTCAGGCTGCAACTTATCCTGCAGGGCCTGGAGCAGAGGCTTCGGATCCCGGTTGTTGTAGATAATATCGTCCCGGAGGGCGGTCATTTCGGTTACCAGTTGCGCTGCAACCGAGGAGAGGGCAGGATGGCTGGAATAGGGGGAATTGGCGATCTTCCGTTCCATTAGGTAGATGGCATCGCCTTTCTTTGTCCAGGACACATCGTCAAACACCGCATCCACGCAGGGGATGGAACGCCACACATCGAAGTTGTCTCCGTTGATCTCGGCCCGCTGGGTGAATTTGAAGAAAGTCGCCGCCAGTCTGGGGCTCTTTACACCGCGGGGCATGGCGAAGACGTTGGAGCCCAGCGGGGTGGATTCGACCCGGCCGCCGGCAGGAACCGGTACAGGCACACAGACATAATTCACTGTAGGCGCATAGATCTTCAGGGCATTGGTGGCCCAGTTGCCGATGACGGTCATGGCCACCTTCTTTACAAAGAAGGGGTGATCCGGGGAGAAGAGGCCGCCCGCCGCCTGGGTAAAGCTTCTTACCTTGGCAGGATCGTACTGGCGGGCATATTCCCGCTGCCAGTTGAGGGCATCCACCACTTTCTGATCAACCAGATCAAGTTTATTGGTATCCGGATAGTACATCTCGGCGCCGAACCAGAAAGGCCAGAAGGTGGGGTTATCGGTAGAATCCAGCCAGGGAATAAAACCGTAACGCTCAACTTCACCCGAAGCGGTGGTAGTGGTAAGCTTTGCCGTCCAGTCATTGAGTTCGTCTATGGTCTTGGGATAGTTATTGATATCCAGGCCCGCTTCCTGCACCATGTCGGTGTTGATGAAGAGCATGATCACATTGGAATCCTGGGGCAGAAGATAGGTACTCCCCTTATAAACCATGAGATTCTGGAAACCGGGCATGAAGCTGTCGATTGAAAGATCGATGGCTTCAAGGTAGGGATCCCAGGCTTCAAAGGCGCTCTGTCCCGCGAATCCGAAGGCAGAAATATAGTCATCCGCAACAATAAGGTCGGGCGCGGTACCCGCCGCAATGGCGGAGAGCAGCTTACCATTGTTGATGCCGGCGCTTTCCGGCACGGACTGCATGTCTACCTTGATGCTGGGGTACAGTTTGGCAAATTCGCCAACCCGCCATTCATCCCAGGTCTTGGAATCGCCGGTAAAGCAAGACCAGTAGTAGAGTGTACCGGACTCCGCGGTATTCTCCAGATCCGCAGAGCTGACCGGAGCGGAACTTGCCGCCTCTTTCTTGCCGCTGCATGAAGCAAAAGCAAAACAGAGCAGCAGAACTAAAGCGATAAACACGATCTTCTTCATTAAAATTTTCTCCTGTAATTATGATAAGCGAAATTGTACTGTCTTTTCGCCGTCACTATATTATGAAACGGCTTTCAATAATTGTCAATCAAAAATTCCTCTTATCTCCAAATTTGTAAACATGGAACTTTTCCAAAATTTTCAGTTTTTGGGAAAGCGGCTTTGAAATGCCTTGCCCTGATTTTCCCTATATTGGTATACTATGATCAAGGTTTCTAACGCAAATAAGGAAAATGTCATGATTTTTAATCCAGAGTATGAATGTATGGAAGCGGAAGGGCGGAAAAAGCTCCAGTTGGCGCATCTGAAAAACCTGGTAGAGATGCTCTATGCCAATGTGCCTTTTTACCGGAAAAAAATGGATGAACTGGGGATCGGCTCCCGGGACATCAGGAGTCTTGGGGACATCAAAAAACTCCCCTTTACCACGAAGGATGACCTCAGGGAAAACTATCCCCGGGGGCTTCTGGCCTGTCCCAAGGACCGGATCGTAGAAGTCCACATGAGTTCCGGTACCACGGGAAAGCCTGTCGTGGATGAATATACGATAAACGATATCAATATCTGGCGGGAATCCATGGCCCGAACCCTGGCCGGGGGCGGCTGTACCAGGGACGATATTGTCCAGAACTGTTACGGCTATGGTCTCTTTACCGGGGGGCCGGGGGCCCATTACGGCGCCCTGACCATCGGGGCGGAGGTACTTCCCATGTCCAGCGGGAACACTGCCCGCCAACTCATGGTTATGCAGGATTTTGGCTCCACGATGCTCACCTGCACCCCCTCCTATGCTCTCTACATGGCCGAAGAAGCCGTCGATGCAGGCATAGACCTCCACAAGCTTCCCATAAACAAGGGTTGTTTCGGCGCGGAGCCCTGGAGCGAAAGCATGCGGAAGGAAATAGAAAGCCGCTACGGCATGAAGGCCTACGATATCTACGGCCTCACTGAGATCATCGGGCCCGGTGTCTCCTTTGAGTGTGAGGCCCAGGACGGGCTTCATGTAAACGAAGACTTCTTCTATCCGGAGATCATCGATCCCGAAACGGGACAGGCTCTGCCCGACGGCGAAAGGGGGGAACTGGTATTCACCACCCTCACCAAGGAGGGCACTCCCCTTCTCCGTTACCGGACGCGGGACATCACCTTCCTCACGAGGGAGCCCTGTTCCTGCGGACGGACCACGGTACGGATGCACCGCCTCTTCGGCCGTACCGACGATATGCTTATCATCCGTGGGGTTAATGTCTTCCCCAGCCAGATAGAGCAGGCTCTCATCGAGATCGAAGGCACGGAACCCCAGTACCTTATCGTGGTAAGCCGGAGAGAAAGCCATCTGGACGATGTAGAACTCCAGGTAGAGGTAAAGAAGGAATTCTTTAGCGATGAAACCAGGGGGCTTGAGGCTCTGAGAGCCAAGATCGAAGGAGTGATGAAGAGCAAGCTTCAGATCGGCGTCAAGGTAAAGCTTGTGGAGCCCAAAACCATTGAACGTTCAATAGGCAAGGCAAAACGGGTTATCGACAACCGGAAGATCTAGTTTATAATAAAGGGCGAAGGGAGAAATTTAAAGACCTTTAGCCCTCACCTTTCATACAAGGAGCGCCATTTATGGAAATCAAACAGATATCGGTTTTTCTGGAGAATAATGCAGGACGGCTGGGAGAAGTAACCAAAGTTCTGGCCAATGCGGGGATCAATCTCCGGGCGATAAGCATTGCCGACACGGCGGATTTTGGGATTCTGCGGTTAATTGTCAACGATCACCAAAAGGCTCTGCTGGCCCTGCAGGAGGCGGGTTTTACCACCCGGATCACCAATGTGGCCGCCGTGGAGATAGAAGACAGGCCGGGGAGTCTTGCCAAGGTTATGGAACTTTTCCAGAAATCCCAGGTAAATATCGAATATCTCTACGCATCCCTGGAAGGCAAGGAGGGGAAGGCGGTGGTTATCTTCAAGCTGCAGGAGCATGACAAGGGCCTTGCCATTGTACGGGAATCGGGACTCTCCATAGTGGACAGTTTCTGATGAAAATAATGATGGCCTCAAGCGAGGCAGCCCCTTTTGCCAAAACCGGCGGCCTTGCGGATACGGTTTCGAGTCTTTCCATAGCTCTGGCACAACTGGGGCATGAGGTAAAGATCGTCATTCCCCGGTACTACAACATAGACCGGGAGGCTCTGGAACAGACGGAAGGCCCCCTGGGGGTGGGTACAGGCGGCGGCGAAGAATGGTGCGCCATATATAAAACAAGCCTGCCCGGTTCCCCCGGGAAAAACACAATAGAAATCTTCTTTGTTGATCATGAAAAATTCTTCGGCCGGGACGGGATCTACGGCACCCCTTCGGAACCGGACTTTCTGGATAATCCCCGGCGTTTCAGTTTCTTCTGCCGCTCTGTATTTCAGCTCTGCCGCAAACTCCGGTGGGAACCCGATATTCTCCATGCCCATGACTGGCCCAGCGCCCTGGTTCCCGTCTTCCTCAAATTCGGGGAAAAGTTCTTTCCGGGCTTTAACAATACAAAATCGGTGCTGACGATTCACAATCTCGGCTACCAGGGAATCTACAGCAAGGATAACTACTGGTTTACTTCCCTCAACTGGGATGTATTCGGGGCGGCAGGATTCGAAGACTGGAACATGATGAATCTCCTCAAGGCGGGAATCTGCTGCGCCGGCAAGCTCAACACCGTTTCCCGCCGTTATGCGGAAGAAACCAAGACACAGGCCCAGGGTTTCAGATTGGACGGGGTTCTGCGTTACCGCTCCGAAGACTACCAGGGAATTCTTAACGGCATAGATACGGAACTCTGGAATCCTGCCAAGGATAAATTCATTCCCGCCCCATATTCGTCAAAAAATATGGAGGGAAAAGCAAAAGCAAAGGAGGCTTTGCAGAAGGAATTCGGCCTGCCCGGCAGGGCGGATGTTCCCATCGTCGGCATGATCAACCGTCTGGCGGATCAGAAGGGGGTGGGAGAACTCTTCGGCCCCGGTTATGGTTCGGCCTTTTCTATCTGCCGGGACATGGATCTTCAGTTTGTAATCCTCGGCGCCGGGGAAAACTGGTGCGAAAACGAGATCCGCAGCCTTTCTTCCAGACTTTCAAACTTCAAGGCAAAGATAGGCTACAGCGAGGAACTCTCCCATCTTATTGAGGCGGGCAGCGACTTCTTCCTTATGCCCAGCCGCTATGAACCTTCGGGACTCAACCAGATGTACTCCATGGTCTATGGAACCCTTCCCATTGTCCGGAACACCGGAGGACTTGCGGATACGGTACAAAACTACAATCAGGACTCAGGCGGCGGAACAGGTTTTATGTTTGACGATCTTAATCCTTCCGCAATATACAATACCGTAGGCTGGGCGATCTGGGCCTACTACAACCGGCGGGAGGATATCGAAGGCATGCGGATCCGGGGAATGAATCAGAGTTTTTCCTGGGAAATTTCCGCCAAAAAGTACATAACCATGTATGAGGCTGCTCTTGACGCATAAAAAAGGGTAGAAGCATGAAACAGATACTGGTAGTTGACGATAACCTGGCTATCCTCAAGCATATTCAAATTCAACTTGCGGGGAATTACCAGGTGCTGCTGGCAAAATCCGGCGCACAGGCCCTGCAGATCTGTTCCAAACAGGCGCCGGATCTGATACTCCTGGACATTGAAATGCCGGAGATGAACGGCTTTGAAACTATTGCCCGTCTCAAACAGAACCCGCGGCTCTTCCGCATTCCGGTAATTTTCCTTACCGCCAATCATGACAGTGATACCGAGGTTAAGGGGCTTGAATCCGGGGCGGTGGATTTTATAACCAAGCCTTTCGAGAAGAGCATCCTTATCCACCGGATCAAACTCCATTCCCAGCTTTCGGCTTGTCAGCAGGATCTTGAAAAAAAGGTAAAGGAACTTGAAGACAGCATCGTTCTTTCATTCTCGGAACTTATTGAGGCGCGGGATGAAAATACCGGAGGGCACGTGCAGCGTACCAGCCGCTATGCGGAACTCCTCATCCGCGAACTGCTGCGGGAGGGACAGTTTCTGGATCTTTTCAACGAAGACGAGATAGCCATGTCGATAAAGGCCGTCCCCCTCCACGATATAGGCAAGATCGGCATCAGCGATTCCATACTGCTCAAACCGGGCCGGCTGGACGCAGAAGAATTCGCCGTCATGAGAACCCATACGACAATCGGCGCCCGGATCCTTCAGCAGATGTTTGAAAGGACTCCAACCCAGCATTACCTCCGCTATGCCAAGATTGTTGCAGAAGGGCATCATGAAAAGTGGGACGGTTCAGGCTACCCCCGCGGCATTAAAGGGGATGACATTCCCCTTATCTCCCGCATCATGGCGGTGGCGGATGTGTATGACGCACTGGTGGCGGACAGGGTGTACAGAAAGGCCCTTACTCCCGGAGAAGCCCACGATCATATAGTGGCCGGAAGGGGCGTGCATTTTGATCCGAAGATTATTGACGCTTTTGAAAATATCTGTGATGAATTGGCTGCAGAAGCCACGGCGAAACATACTTCCACTACCGCCTGAAAAACCGCGGCGCCGGATTTCCAGGAGGCCGGATCGGAATGAAAAAAAACATTTGGACAAATATTATCTTTTTTGTGGCGGTTCCCTTTCTGCTTATCTTTACCCTGATATCCGCACTGATTCTGCAGACGATCTACAATGAAAAGATACGTGAAGTCAGACAGGACGTACAGAAACTGGCGCTCTACAACGAGATGAACCTCCGCGGTTTTCTTGAAAATTCCCGCCTTTCGGTAAAGATTGCGGCGGAGGAACTGGCGTATATAAAGGCGGAGGATCCCGGCGCCAGAGATGCGGGCGACAGGCTCATTATCGCCATGCTGAAAAATCCGGCGGTTGTCAATTGCTGGCTTGTGTTTGAACCGGATGCCTTTGACGGCAGGGATGCGGAACATGCCGGAGAGTATCCGGGAGCCCCCTCGGGACGCTATATGAGGTCATTCAGCCTCCTCCACGGCAGGGTTACCATTGTCAATGACATGGACGAAAAAACCATTGACGATCCCGAGGAAGGGTACTATTACGCCATCCCGAAAAGGACCGAAAAACCCTATACCGACATTATCGGGGAAAATAAGAAATTCTTCTGGGATTATAAAACCGGCGAAGGGCTGCTCAACACCTTTACTGTGGTTTCTCCGGTTTTCCGCGAAGACAGGTTTATCGGCTGTATAGGGATAGATGTATTACTCTCCTCCCTGGTGCTGGGGGACGAATTTATAAAAAATGCCGTTTCTATGCTTATCAATCCCGGCGGGACGGTGGTTCACTCCAGGAATTTTTCCAATGTCGGCAGGCATATTGAAGAGCTTCAATCTTCGAATATCGGGGCAATCCTGGATGCATTTGACGAATGGCGCGAGATTCAGATAACAAGCGAAAGGAATCCGCTTTTCGAGGGCAGGGCCTACGTTCTCTTTCACCCCGTCTTTATTGACGATATTGACAAGCCGCTGTATATCTATGCCGCCATACCGGGAAGCGAGGTAATTAAAGATGTCCGTCCGGTAATCACCCCCGTGATCATTTCCCTTTTGGCGGTCGCGGGTGTTTTTGCGGCACTGATCTTCTACATTTACAGATCGATTTCAAATCCTATTCATATTCTCACCATGGCAAGCGATAAAATTTCCCAGGGGAATCTTGAGGAAGAAATCGCCGTTTTCGATTCCGCCGACGAACTGGGTATCCTCTCCCGATCCCTGAACCTTATGGTGGAACAGTTCCGGCTCCATCTGGGAATCGAGGAACAAAACCGCCAGATGCTGGAACTCTACACCAGGCTCAACAGCACAATATACAAATACCAGGACAGCCGGGAAGCCCTGGATGCCATACTCAGGATTATCTGCAGAAATTTCAACATTTCTACCGCCACCATGATCTGTCTTGAAAAAGGAAAAGCTGTTGTGTGCGCTTCCAAGGGCGAAAGCCCCTGGCCCCAGAACAGCGAATTTCCTTATCATTGGCAGGTCATATCCTTTATCAAAGACAAAAAATACGTAAATTTTAACGCGCACAGTCTCAAAGA
The DNA here is from genome assembly GCA_031268245.1 of Treponema sp. Taxonomy (GTDB): domain Bacteria; phylum Spirochaetota; class Spirochaetia; order Treponematales; family Breznakiellaceae; genus JAIRNJ01. The sequence goes on from JAIRXN010000023.1 coordinate 7,558, forward strand.
AGCCGGAATTATTTTTACGAGCCGGTACTCTCTCTTCCTCTGCATACTTCCCCTCTTTGCCGGGGAAGAACTCATAGCCTATGTCATAATGGAAAGCGGAAAAGAACGCGGGCCTTTCATCAATGACGATACGAGTCTTACCTTTATTCAGGATATTGTCTCCTACGCCTTTCTAAGAAGGCACAGTATTTCTGCTTCCCGGGAAGATCCGAATGAAGGCCGGCTTTCTGCTTCCGTCAAAAAAGCGGACACGGTCTCTGTGAAAGTACAGGCTCCTGAAGCCCTTCCCCCTGAGGAAGAAATGACGGACAAGAAACCGGATCCCCTGCAGGCCGCCAGGGCCATTGAGGGCCTTGATGTTGACCGCGGGCTGATCCTTCTGGCAGGCTCTGCGGAACAATACTTCGAATTGATTAAATTTTCCGCCTCGGTCTTCCAAAATTCCATTGACCGCATGGATTCCAGCCTTGGAAACGGCGATCTTCCCGCCTTCGCCATAGAGGTTCACGGGGCCAAAGGCGCCCTCAACAACATCGGCGCGTCCGGTCTGGGAGAAGAGGCCCTGTATCTTGAAAGGGAAGGCAAGGCCGGCAACGGAGAATTCTGCAAAATAAATTATCCTGCCTTCAGAAAAAGACTTGCGGCGCTTGTGAAAAGCCTGGTCTCTCTCGAGACAAAAACAGACAACAGTAATACTGCGGAAACAGGACGCCCCGGGGCCGGTGTTTCGGCAGAGGAACTCTCCGGGGCCCTCAAAAAGGCTGCCGGCGCGTGTGAAGGCTACGATCCCTTCAAGGCCCGGGAGTATCTTGCCCCCTATATTCACAATGCGGGCCTGGATGAGGAAACCGGAAAAAAACTGGCCCTTATCAGTGAAAAGCTCAGCAATGTCGATTATGATGAAGCCCTGGCCGCCATCCGGGAACTTCTGAAAACATCCGGAGAAGGATGAATGAAGCATCTGTTCATCATAAACCCGAAGGCAAAGATGCTCAAAGACAAGATCGGCGATTTTGCAGCCGGGATACGGACATTCTTTTCGAGCTATCCCCAACTGGAGTACGACATCCACATTACGCGGTGGAAAAGGGATGCGGTAGGTTTTACCCGCCGTTATGTTTCCATGGCCGATTCCCTGGTCCGGGTCTATGCGGTCGGGGGAAACGGTACGCTTTTTGAGGTGGTCAACGGTGTGCAGGGACTTCCAAATGTGCAGATAGCCGTCTACCCCATGGGAACCAACAATTCTTTTCTCTACACCTTCGGGAGAGAAGCCGTACTACGGCATTTCCGCTCCCTGCGGAATCTTGTGTTCTCCCATGTAATAAATGTTGATGTCATGAGGATCGGCAATAACTTCAGCATCAATGCCAGTCTTGTGGGAGTGGAAGCCATGGGTTATCAGAGGGGTGCGGAAATATATGAAAAGCTGCCCATGCCCATTAATTTTTGTTATCAGAGTGCGGGAGTACTGGAAATTATTAAAAAGGGGAAGAACAGGAGCCAGGATTACCGCATAGAACTTGACGGGAAAAATTTAAACGGTTCCTATCTGAGCCTGACAGTCGCAAATTCTCCCTGCTACGGCAAGGGGCTGCCCGGCCCCTTTGACGCAAAAATAGACGACGGCCTTCTTGATATATACCTGATAAAAGACATACCGAAACTCCTGATTCCCCGTATCATCAACGATTACCACCACGGCCTGTACACCAAATGGAAGCTCTACATTAGTCATTACACGGGGCGTTCGCTTTCGATCAGCTCAGATACGGTTATGAGCATTGTTTTTGACGGAGAAGTCTTTTATGACACATCCGTCCGTTATGAGATAGTTCCCCGGGCAATTGATTTTGTCTATCCCGGCAGCATTACTGCTGCGGAGAAACAGAATGCCGAATAAAATGAAAATCCTGCTTGCTCCTCCGGAACACTGGGAATCCTACCGGTTTTCCGTCTGGGCAACCATATCCGCCCTGACGCTGTATATTGCCATAATCTTTTTTTTCAGCCTGAAGACATGGATAAACTCAAGTGAGGCAGCCTTAAGAATAATTACGGTCATGGTATTCGCCCCTCTCTATTGCTTAATGGTTTTTAGGTTGAAACTAAAGAGGCATACCGTTTCATGGCTTGCCCCTTCTCTTTTTATGATTTTGGTAATGGCCGGAGTCTTTATCATGAAAGGAGATCCATTCTACTTCATGCTCTTCGATGTTGTCATTGTTATTGCATTTACATACCTGGATCATATTGCTTTTCTCAAATACATGTTTATTACATTTCTTATGATCGTTCCCGTACTCTTTGTTTTTCATTTCCGGCTGCTGGGCCCGAATTATCCGATCAGCCAGAATTATATACATCTGATGCACTCTGTCCTGATCTCCGGAATCCTCTACGTCTTCTCCCGGTTCATACTAAACACCATGCGGGATATTGAAAAGTCGGGAGTAACTTTTAACGCCATAATGGAGACTACCCCGTCATACATGGTTATTATTGATGACAATGCCTCTGTTGAATATATCAGCGATTCGCTTGCCGCATGGCTGGATATAACCCAGAAAGAGTATGTTATCGGCCGTCCGCTGATAGATATTTTCCCCCTGGGCCAGATGCGGATGATATTCCAGGAATTAATGGAACAGGGAGGTTATGTAGAAAAGGATTTTGAGGTTGACATTGGGGATACCCACTACTACTTTATGCTTCGTTCATCAACCCTTAAAGAAGGCGGCTTTTCCCGGCTGATTGAGTGGATGGACATCAGCCCCATCATGAATGCAAAGATCGAAGCCGAGTCCGCCGCCAGGGCAAAAAGCGAATTCCTTGCCAACATAAGCCACGAGATCCGCACCCCCATGAATGCCATCATCGGCATGACGGATCTGATGCTTATCAACCCTCTGGAGGAAGAACAAATAAACCGGGCGGAAACCGTCAGGGTAGCGGCGATAAGCCTTCTCAGCATTATTAATGATATACTCGATTTTTCAAAGATCGATGCCAGGAAGATGGAAATAGTTCCCAAGCCCTTCGATATTGTTTCCTGTATCAGAGACACGATCAGCATCATCAATATCAAGGCTGCCGGCGCAGGGCTTGTCTTTACCGTTTTTATTTCAAAGGATCTGCCGGACATAGTCAACACCGACGAACTGCGGCTCAAGCAATGCCTCATAAACATCCTCAACAACGCTGTCAAGTTCACCAAAAAAGGGGGCGTCTCTCTCAAGGTATGGGCCGAATACAATGAAGACAACGAAAACATGTCTCTCTATTTTTCTGTTACCGATACGGGCATAGGCATAAAGAATGAGGATATAGATAAACTCTTTGGAGAATTTCAGCGCTTGGATGTCCATAAGAACAGAGACATTGTTGGTACAGGACTCGGGCTTGCCATTTCCAAACGGCTGGTAGAACTCATGGGCGGCGCCATAATGGTAGAAAGCGAATACGGCAAAGGAACAACCTTTACATTTTTTGTTCTGGATTATGGGCAGCCTCCGGAATTACAGAGAATTCCCCAAAAAGTGGCTCATGTTCCGGAACCGGAAAGGTTCAACGTCCTCGCCTATGAATCCAGCAGCTTTAACGCCGATGTCCTTTCCCTGATGCTCAAAGAGATTGGAGTAAAAAGCACCGTACTGGCAGAGAGGGAAGAATTCAAGAAACAGCTTGCGGCGGAACATTATACCCATATTTTCTTTGACAAATCCGCTCTTGACATTGTATCTCCCTGTCTCCAGGATCATAAAAATACCGTTTGGATAATACTCCGGGAACTTAACGAAAAATTCGAAGGCGGCATAAAGGAATCCCTTACCCGTCCCATTCTTACCAACTTCCTTGGCAACATCATCAACGGCGGAAGGGCCTATGAAAGGAGAAGGCGCGCCAGGGACGACGGCAGTGAAAAAAAGCAGTTCAGTACCAGAAATGTCAAGGCGCTGGTAGTGGACGATAATCTCGTGAACCTTATGGTAGCCAAGGGCCTTCTGCAAAAGTACGGCGTGGAAGTGGATACTGCCGGAGGCGGAAAGGAAGCCGTTGCCATGGTTCAGGAGAGCCTCTATGACCTTGTATTCATGGATCACATGATGCCCGGGATGGATGGCATTGAAGCCACAGCCGCTATCCGGAACGCCGGAGAGGATTACGAAAATCTTACAATCATCGCCCTTTCGGCCAATGCGGTTTCGGGGATGGAGGAACTCTTTATCGAAAACGGCATGAATGCCTTCCTCTCAAAACCGATTATGCTGGACAGCCTGCAGGAGATTCTCATCCGTTTCCTGCCGAAAGACAAAATCCTTTTGGAGTAATGGGCTGATTTTCAGCCCTAGCTGATTTTCAGCCCTGGCCGAAAACGCCCCTTGCAAAAAAAGCGGAGTCAGGATATTATTATTGACTATGGCAGATTTACAAAAGATTGAGGCGGGTATCAATCCTGAGGAACTCAGGGAGATTGAACGCCAAATTGACGATATTACACAAAAAAACCGTATTGATACCGGTGGTATTCCCATGAATCCCCTCCACGGAGAACTCAGGTTTCCCTTGACGGTAAACCTTCTTGTGTTCGCCATTGTTGCAGGAGCCCTTCTGGGAGTTTTTATCTATTTTAACCGGGAACAGAACGACATCTTCCGCAACGGTATAACGTACAGTTCCATAGAAGGCCGGCTTCTCAAAACTCTCAGGAACGACGCATCCTCAAACATCACGGCCAAAGAGAAGGAACTTGTAGACATCAGAAATTACCTTCTCGGCCTGGAAGAAGAATACCGCATGTCCATTGGCTCCCTTGACGGAGAAGAAAAAGAGCGTTACGAGGCGGCATACCAGAAAGACAAGCTGGGGTATCAGGAACAGATCCGGCTTCTTAACCAGGAGAGGCAGATCTTACAGGACGATCTTCGCAGCAGGGAAAACGAGGTCTATCTTGCCTCATCTTCCGGCCAGTACAGTTCCCTTAACACCGAAGAAGAAGAAGCCGTTTCCGCACTGAAGAGTATGAATTCCGGCAGCGAAGAAAAACGGATGAGGGATGCCCAAATTCAGGGCATGTATAACCAGATTCAACTGAGTTATGACAGGGAAGACTGGGAGGAAGTTATCCGGCAGTCCGAGCTTCTGACCGGTTACCTTTCCGAGTATCCCCAGGAGGGAATTGAAAGTGCGGAACAGATCGGAATAGATCTTTTCCTGAGCGCTTCCCTCGAAAGGGCGGCGCGGATGGAACTGGAACGGCTCATGCAGATTCCGCCCGCAGAAGCAGTCGCGGAGGATGACGATGAAAAAAACGCCATGGCGGTCGAACTGGCGCTCTTCCGGGACCAGCTTGAAGCGGCCAATGCCGCATCCGCCGTCGCGGCCGATCAGTTGGCCGTCCTTCGTCTCTCTCTTGAAAACGCCCAGACGGGCCAAAGCGCCGCGACGCTTGCCTCTGCGGCCGGCATTGAAGCCCTTAGAGCCAGCCATGCGGCGGAAATCGAAAGGATCAATAGCAGCGCCGTCATCGAACGGACCCGCCTTGAAGAGAGAATCCGCCTGCTGGAAAACCGGCTTAGCATGTCCGAAGAGGAACGGGCCGCCCTGAATCAGGATCTAAGCGCTCTTGCCGCAGGCGGGGCGCAGGGCCGGGAACTCAGCGCCGCCGAAATTGCCGCGCTGCAGACCCGGATTCGGGAACTGGAAGGGGAAAGAGTTTCCCTTAACCGGAACCTGGAAAATCTCCACAGCCAGTACAATGAGTTATACATCCTGGAACAGGGTGAACGTATTCCTGCGGCGGCCTACTGGGCCCTCATCGCCGCATACAAATCCTATGAGGCTTCCGGAGGCGCTCTTCCCGATCTCAAGAACTTTTTGGGAGGCGGAGAACCGCAGAACAGTTTCCCCCAATTCAACAACATGGTTATCCGCATGGCTGACGAGATACTGAGGGTAGGCAACCGGGACGGCATAGCCAATGTAACGCATATTCTGGAAGTTACCCTGAGAATTACCGATCAGGAAACAAGGAGACGTTATCTTGAGGCCATGAAGATGCGCTATCCTAACCAGTCTGAAGTCAACGCTTTTATCGATATTCTGCTTCTCCACCTGGGGACCGCGCCGGGAGTTTGAGCTTGTTCCAAAACTTAAGTTTTTTTCGGAACAGCCTCGTTTAACTAGTGTTCCGTCTTAAACAAAAGGATTAATGAAGTCAAACCACGGACCACACAGAAAAGTAAGAAAAAGAGCAAGAAATAGTGATTCGAGCTTGTTCCAAAACCCGGTTGGTTTTGGACAAGCTCTTGGAAAAACCGGTCAAAAGCCCGGTTTTTCCCTTAAATCTAAGGAAGCTGTTCCAAAAGCTGAAGTTTTGGAACAGCCTC
>JAIRXN010000024.1 GCA_031268245.1 Treponema sp.
CGCCCATAGAATACACCGGTGTCACCGTGGATGGCGGAGGTATTTTAGGCATCGGCCCCGCAAAGTTTCTGGCAAAACTCAATTATCAGGATGAATCGTTTCTGGCCGGGACTTCCACAGGCTCCATTATTGTTGCCCTCCGGGGCGCCGGTAAATCCTGGGAGGAGATCTGCGAAATGTTCGAGAAGGAAGGCCCCGGTATCTTCAAGAAACCTCCTCTATTATGGCGGCTTAACCCCCAAAAGCCAAAATACGATGCGGCCCATCTCGAAAGTACGCTGAAATATTACCTGGGGGACATGAAAATGAAAGACCTGAAAAAGCCGGTCTTTATTACCACTTCCGATTTTCTCCGGGGGAAACCAAAGGTCTTTGACAACACTGACGACGAGATGGTCCGTTATGCGGTCCGCTGCTCTACCGCCGCGCCGACCTATTTTACACCGGTGGACGGGCGGTATGCCGACGGCGGCCTCTGGTCAAACAACCCGGCCCTTGTGGGACTGGCGGGATTCTGCAAACAGACCCGCGTTAATCAACTGCGATGCCGGATTATGTCTTTCGGTACCGGAGGTGACGGCTGGCAGGCGGTAAAGATCGGGAACAGCATGAACGTATTACAGTGGGCTTCGCCTATCATTCAATATGCTTTGGCCGGCACCGAGGAAGCCCCCGCGTTCATCGCCAAAGCCCTGCTGGACCCGCGCCGGTTTCTGCGAATTTCGCCTAAACTCAATCGGGTCTATAGCCTGGACAGCATTGATAGTATGGCGCAATACAGCGAAATCTGGTCTGAGTGGGAAAAGGAATATTATACCGGAATATGGGAGTGGATAGAGGGCAGGCCGGCAGCGTGAACAAATCAGCACAGTCCGGCCCTTTCAGCTCCGGCGGAATGTCCGGAGAGGGTATAAAAAAAGCGCAGAGAGAGAAGGTGATGAAAGACTCGTCGCATAACATAACCGCCGGATGAATACAATCTGTCAAGCAAAACAACGCGGCACGTTCTCTCTGCGCTATAATTCCGTATTCGGACTGCAAACAGCGGCTTTCTTCGGACCGTATGCTGTTTGCATTTCCATATACTAAATATGACTATTTTTTGACAAAAAGGCAATAGTTTACTGAAAAAATAATGATAAAAAACATCAAGTAATCGGTTTGCAGCCCAAAACCCATGCTCACTTGAAGGAAACGGCACGGAGAGATAAAGTAAAGCCATGTTTCGTTACTGCCCCTCCTGCGCCTCCCAAAATATCCGTTTTGAGCGGGAAAAGGTGTTCTACTGTCCCGACTGCGGCTTTACCTACTATCACAATATTGCCGCCGCTACCGGCTGCGTGATACAAGCCGGGGGGAAAGTCCTGTTTCTCGTCCGGGGCAAGGAGCCTGCAAAAGGCAGGCTGGATCTGCCGGGGGGCTTTGTGGATAGGGGCGAAGGGGCGCTGGAGGGTCTGCGCCGGGAACTGCGGGAAGAGATAGGCTGGGAGCCGCCCGGAGACGCAAAGCTTGAACTATTTGCCAGTTTTCCCAATGTTTACCCCTACAAGGGTATCGTATACCAGACTTGTGATCTCTTTTTTACCGTGGAAGCGCCTGGATTACGAGAAGAAGATTTCCGGCTGGAGCTTGCCGAGATCGGGGGCCTGCGTTTTGCGGACCCAAAAGAGATAAAAAGCGAAGAACTGGCCTTTGATTCCACCCGGCGGGCGGTGGAGGTCTTTTTGAAGCGCCGTAGATGATTCCCGGAATTCCCGGATCCTTTCGGCCTGGTTGAGGCTCCCGTCTTTGGGCGAGTTTTGGAACAGTTTCAGTCGAAAAAACTTAAACTGCGGAAGGCCATTTACGGTTGAATTCCGCAAGATCGCTGTATATTCCGGTAAGGGCCTCGTAGGTTTTGTTGAAGAGGCTGTAGAGATCTTTGTAACGCGGCCCCTGTGCAGGATCAGGCTCTATCGTGTCCAGCAGAGGGTTAAATTGCCGGATCACGGAAAAGTCCTTGAAGGCGCCTATGCCTACTCCCCCGCAGATTGCCGCCCCAAGGCTTGTGGCTTCTTCGGTGTATTTGGGGACTACGAGGCGTTTCTGCCATATATCCGACAGTATCCTCAGCCATGCCTTACCTTTGGCCCCGCCGCCTATCATGATCATCTCATCAATTTTTCCGCCGGGAGCGCCTTTCTCCACGATGTCCAGAATCACCTTGAGATTGAAACCGACTCCTTCAAGCACCGAGCGGGAAACATCTCCTCTGCCGGTGGTTACCGAGAGGCCCACAAAGGCGCCCCGGGCGGAATGGTTCCAGCGGGGGGAGCGTTCACCCAGAAGATAGGGAAGGTAGAGGAGGCCTCCCGATCCGGCGGGAGAGGCCGCGGCCCCTTCGTCGATCAGCTTGTAGGGATTGATTCCCTTTTTTTCAGCCTCTGCAATTTCTCCGCCACAGAGGGTGTTTTTGTACCAGTTGTAGGAATAGGCCGCAGCCTGCATGGTTCCGCAGGGGGTGTAGAGTTTTGAATCCAGATGTACCCAGGTAAAGCTGCGCATTTCAGGATCGTAGACAGGCTCCCTGCTGGCAAGCGAAATCCAGGAAGAGGAACCAAGTACATTGTATGCATTTCCTTCACTTACCACCCCGGCGCCTACACAGGCGCAACTGCCGTCTCCGCCGCCTGTAATCACCGGAGTTCCCTCCAGAAGGCCGGTTTCCCTGGCCGCCTGGGCACTGACAGTTCCGGCTTTTGCCGTGGAGGGCAGGACTTCGGGGAGCATGGAGAGGGGTATGCCAAGAGTATCCAGAATACTTTTGTCCCATTCTTTTTTCCGTAGATCAAATAGATTGGTACCCGATGCGTCACTGTAATCGCTTACGATATTTCCTGTAAGCCGGAGTATGATGTAATCCTTTGCATGGATCATCTTTCCGGTACGTTTGAAGATTTCGTTTTCGTGATCCCGTACCCAGAGGAGTTTTGCAGCGGAATAGGAGGCGCTGATCCTGTGGCCTGTGGTCTTGTAAACATAGTCCATGCCCAGGGCTTTTACCATGGCCGCTTCCTGTTCGGAAGCTCTGGTATCCGCCCAGATGATGATGTTCCGCAGGGCATTGCCCTGAGCGTCCACAAGGAGGCAGCCCATCATCTGACCGGAGAAGCTCACTGCCGCAACATCTGAGGGAGAAACTTTCGCCTGCTCCAGAAGCCGTTTGGTGGAAACACAGACCGCCTGCCAAAAATCTTCAGGCTTCTGCTCAACAAAACCCGGCCCTGGATAGTAGACCGGGTATTCGTAGAGTACACCCGCGTCCATTTCCCCGTCCAGGGAAAAGAGAGTGGCCTTGTTGCCGGAGGTTCCCAAATCGTGGGCCAGGATATAGGATGCCATAATCGTTCCTCAATACTGCGTACATTATCATTTTTAAGCGGATGTTGTTCAATAACTGAAGTTATTGAACAACTCTATTACATATCCGCAGAGGTTTCAAGCCGGTTTAGAGTTGTATTTGCTTTTTATGCGGAATCCATATAATGTCATTAGACATGCGGGTGTGAGGATTTGACTGTACGACGCCGTGTAGACGGCTTGTGCATGGAGGAATACATGAAGAAGCTTGCGGCAGCCGGAATGTGTACTTTTTACTTCATCGGAGTAACTACCGGACAGTCGTCCATCATGAAGGTATTCCCCAAATGGGCCGAATACCTCGGTTTGGATGCGGTTATCGCGGGAATCGATCTGCCTCTCCATGCCCCGGCGGAAGAATACCGGCAGGTGGTGGAATTCATTAAAAACGATCCCCTCTCCCTGGGGGCCCTGGTAACCACCCACAAACTGGATCTCTACAATGCCTGCAGGGATCTTTTTGATTATACCGATCCTTTTGCACAAAAACTGGAGGAGGTTTCAAGCCTCTCCAAGAGGGACGGCAAATTCCGGGCCCATGCAAAGGATCCCATCTCTTCCGGACTGGCCCTGGAATCCTTTGTGCCGGCCGATTTCTGGAAGGATCACGGCGGCGAGGCGCTGCTTTTGGGCGCGGGCGGGAGTTCCCTGGCCATGTCCCTCTACTTCTCCCAGGAAAAATTCGGAGAGAACATGCCCAGGCGGATCACTATTGCCAACCGCAGCCTGCCCAGGCTTGAATCGGCAAAGGCGGCTCTTGCCGGCTGTGACAGACGGATAGAATTTCGTTTTATCCATAATCCTGCCCCGGCGGATAATGACAAATTGGCGGCCGCCTTGCCCTCCTATTCCCTGGTAGTTAATGCTACGGGACTGGGGAAGGATGCTCCCGGTTCACCTACCACCGATGCGGTTTCCTATCCTTCCAATTCTCTTGTGTGGGAGATAAACTACCGGGGAAACCTTATCTTTATGCGGCAAGCCCAGGCTCAGGCAAAGGAAAAGATGCTCCGCGTAGAGGATGGATGGAACTATTTTATTTACGGCTGGACTCAGGTTATTGCCGAAGTTTTTAATATTGATATTGACGGGCCTGCCCTGGAGAAACTCAGCAGTATTGCCAAAGGAGAATAATTATCGGCGTTGATATTCCGGGCTATTACCTTTCCTGATAAAATGTGTTACGATTGAAAAGATATTTGTTTACCGGTGATGGGGTAATAATCCAATGAAAAATATACAGTTCCGAATCAGTGCGGCTCTGCTGGCGATCTGTATTATCAGTCTGGGCGTCATCACCACCGCCGGGGTCAGGGAAGCCGGGAAATCCATATACAACCAGGCCCTGGGAAAGATTGGGCAGAATACCTGGCGGGAAGCTACCAGAATTTCCGGCTGGCTCGAAAACCATGCCTGGTATGTTTCCGCAATGGCTATCGCCCTGGGACAGCTCCCCGAACTTTCACCGGAAAAAATACAGACTCTTCTACAGGCATGGCATGAAGCCAACGACCAGTATGCCGATATATACCTGGGTTTTCCTGACGGAAAGGCTCTCTGGTCAAGCGGCTGGGAGCCTGATTATGATCGCTATACATCTTATGAAAGAAACTGGTATATCGGCGCCATGGAAAATCCTGACCGGTACTACATAACCGAACCGTATATTGACGCCAGAAGCATAGGGTATTTTTCCGCCGATGGCAAACCGGCGAATACTGAAAATTCATACTGCATTACTGTTTCCCGCGTGATTAAGGTGAACGGCAGCATAACCGGCGTAACCGGAGCGGATATCTATATCAATACCCTGAACCAGATTGTTCACTCTACCCAGATAGGGAATAACAGTTATGCTTTTCTCACCGATGAGCGCGGAGACCTTCTTATCCATCCCCTGTATATGCCCGATGAAAAAACGGGGTTTCAGAATATCAGGATAATTGAAGACGGCGTTTATGCGTCCCTCATGGACATAATTCCCGGAACCACAATTTCCCTGCGCGGGGCCGATGGGATTGCCCGTTTTTATACTTCACAGCTCATCGACAATACGGGCTGGTATTTTTTTACCGCCCTTCCGGTTTCGGAAATTACCGGGCCCATCAACCGGCAGATTGCTTTCTCCATAATAATATTTATCATAGTATTACTGCTGGTTGTTTTACTGATGCTCATGACGGAACGGGCGCTTTCTAAGGCTGCAAGAACCGCCTCGGAAGAATCCAGGATGAAGACAGCGTTCCTGGCAAACATGAGCCACGAGATCCGTACCCCTCTTAACGGCATTATCGGTTTTACGGAACTTGCCCTGGGCGCAGGGAAACCAAACGAACTTTCCAGGGATTACCTGCGGAAAATAAAAATAAGCGCTACGGGGCTTCTTGATATAATAAACGATATTCTTGATATTTCAAAGATCGAAGCGGGAAAAACAGAGCTTGAATCCATACCATTCAGCATGCATGAAGTATTCAAACAATGTGAGGTTATCAGCAGTGTCCGTGCCATGAGCAAGGGGATAAACCTTTACTTTTATCTGGACCCCGTTGCCCGCAGGATGCCCTCCGGAGACCCGACAAAACTCAGACAGGCGCTCCTCAATCTTCTTTCCAATGCCATTAAATTTACCGATCAGGGTACCGTTAAGATGAGGGCTGCCGTCACCGAAGAAACGGAAAGCGAAATTACGTTTTGTTTTGAAGTCGAGGATTCGGGAATCGGCATGACCGTAGACCAGATGAAGAATATCTTTGAACCTTTCAGACAGGCCGACAGCAGTACTACCAGAAAATACGGCGGAACAGGCCTGGGCCTTTTCATTACCAAACATATTATAAGCCTTATGGGCGGCGAACTCAAGGTGGAAAGCAGCCCCGGCAAGGGAAGTACATTCAGTTTTGTCCTGAAGTTCCCCCTGTCCGGAGAGTCAGACAGAAGCGGGGAAGAGAATAATTATGTCATGTCAATGCAGGAGAGCCCGTCCTTCAAGGGAGAGCTGCTGGTTTGCGAAGACAATGAAATGAATCAGGATGTTATACGGGAACATCTGCAGCGCCTGGGATTCAGGGTTCAAATCTGCGGGAATGGCGAAGAAGGGATTAAAGCTGTTCGGGAAAAAATGGAGAAAGGGGAATTTTTCGATCTTATTTTTATGGATATTCACATGCCGGTCATGGATGGGCTTGAGGCATCAAAAAAACTCTCAGAACTGGGAAACAAGACGCCGGTTATCGCCATGACAGCCAATGTAATGACCCAGGAAAAGGAGATCTATGCAAAACATGGGATGAGCGGTTATCTCAGTAAGCCCTTCCTGGTACAGGAACTGTGGGCCTGTCTTCTGAAACATTTTACGCCTCTGGGAAAACCTGTTTCCGGGGAAGCCGGTTCTTCCGTTCGGGACGACGAAGAACCCTCCCGGGGGAAAGGACTGTTTTCCAAACATTCCGCTGCCGATACGGGGTTTCCGTTTTCCCGGAATATTATCGACAGTAATATCGGCATGAGATTATCGGGAGATCCGAAACTTTATACAAAACTGCTCAGGGATTATAAAAAAAGTAATGCCGGTATTTTTGAGGAACTGAGCAAATCCATTGCTGACGGTGATATTGTAAAAGCTCACCGCATAGCCCATAGTCTAAAAAGTGTTTCCGGCCTGATTGGAGCATTACGTGTACAAAATGCCGCTTATGATATTGAAAAAAGCCTTGCGGGCGGCAGGGCGGATTATAGTGAAGCTCAGATGAAGGAACTGGAGACGGCCCTGCAGGATGTGGTTAAGGAGCTGGCTCTAATGTTTGACGAAGAAAAAAAACGGGATACGGAAAATAACATTCTGGACAGGAACCGGGCAATGCTGCTTTTTGAACGTCTTGAGCCGCTTCTTAAAAGTCTGAATCCAAGAAGTCAAAAAATGCTGGACGAAATTCGGGAAACGCTTTCGCCCCTGGGAGCGGAAGCAGAAAAATTGATTGATTATATTGATAACTACGAATTTGAAACGGCGTATCATGTTATGCAGGAAATAAAAAAACTGATAATGAGAGAGGATGAACATGGAAAATGAAAAAAAATATTGCATCATGATCGCCGATGACGATAAAGCGAGTCTGGATATTCTAAGCAGCATTTTAATGAACGAGTATGATCTCCGGATCGTGCGAAACGGCAAAGCCGTGCTGGAACAGGTAGCGGATAGCCCGCCGGATCTGCTGTTGCTTGATGTGATGATACCCGGACTTACCGGATTTGAAGTTCTTGCGCATCTTAAGCAGGTAGAGTCAACCCACCGTATTCCGGTTATTTTTATTACCAGTCTTAACGGTGAAGATTATGAAGAGAAGGGGCTCAGACTCGGTGCGGTGGATTATATAACCAAACCTTTTAACCGGGGTATAATGCTGGCCCGGATCCGTTCCCAGATACAGATTGTACGTTATATCAGGGAAATTGAGAGGCTGGGGATGATCGACGCACTTACGGATATTCCAAACCGCAGAAACTTTGATATCAGGATACGGGAAGAGTGGCGGCGGGAAACTCGTACCGGAAACAGCCTTTCCATGATGATGGTCGACATTGATTTTTTCAAGCATTACAATGATACCTATGGACATCCCCAGGGAGATATTCTCCTCCGCTCCCTGGCAAGCCTTTTTACCGTTCATCTCAAAAGACCTTCGGATTTTGTGGCTCGTCTGGGAGGGGAAGAATTTGCCATCCTGCTGCCGGAGGCTAACAGGGAAGGTGCGGCTGTCATGGCCGAGAGGATTCGGGCGGCAACTGAAGAAATGGCAGTCCCTGTAGCAGATCAGAAAAAAGACACCAATATTACAATCAGTATCGGTGTGGCTACGCTTATTCCCGACAAGAATACTCCGGTAGAGGAACTTGTCGAAAAGGCGGATAAAAACCTCTATGCGGCCAAGGCAGCCGGCAGAAACCGGGTCGTGGCCGGTTAAATGCGCCTGAATCCGGGCGTAAAGACAGGAAGTCAGCCTCTAAAAACGTTTTACTTCAAATGCTTTTCCAGCCACTCAAGGGTATCCCGGTACACTTCTTCCCTGTTCTCTTCGTTGAGCATCTCGTGGCGGCCGCCTTTGTAGAGTTTGAGGCTGACATCTTTTACGCCTGCCGCCTTTACCGACTGGTATACCTTCTCCACACCCCTGCCGTAATCGCCTACAGGATCTTCATCACCAGCAAAAAAATAAACCGGAAGATCTTTGGGAATTTGCAAAGGCCAGGACGGGCTGCCGATTTCTTTTAAGGCATTGAACATATCGTAATAGGCTCCGGCAGTAAACACAAAGCCGCAGTTTTCATCATGTGCATAATCAATACAAACCTGGTCAACGGTAGAAAGCCATGCGCAGTGGTTTACCGGGTTTTTTATCCGTTTGTTGTAGGACCCCATCGAAAGATTGGAGATAAAATAAGCGGGAGAACGCGGGCCCTTCAGCTTTTTCTGAACGGACGAAAGAAGGCCGGCTACACCCAGCGCGGGATTCGGGCCCATGGTACCGCTCAGGATGCAGCCGGAAAGACCCTCCCCGTAACGGGTGATATAGGAACGGGCCAGGAAAGACCCCATGCTGTGGCCCAGCAAAAATACCGGGAGCCCCGGATAGCGGCCGCTTGCTTCATCCATAAGGGCCTTCATGTCCTTAAGAACACATTCCCAGCCATTCTTCTCCGCGAAGAAACCCTTGAGCCCCGCGTGGGATCCGTGGCCTGCATGATCCTCCGCACAAACCGCATAGCCCTTGCCGGCCAAAAAAGCTGCAAAGTCTTTATAACGGGATGAATATTCCCCCATGCCGTGTGCAATCTGCAGCACCGCCTTGGGCTTGGAACCTTGCCAGAGCTGGGAGAATATTTCCCCTTCTCCACTTGAAGCCTTTCGCATCCATGTCTTATTTTCGATCATGTCGTTTTTTCCTCCATATCCAATAATAATCCAATAATAAGGTTCTTCTGTCGCCGATAATTCCGCCGTGACAGAGAAGGCCGGTCTTCATCGTTATCCCTTTACACCTCCCTCGGTGAGTCCCGCCACAATATATTTCTGTCCAACGGCAAAGATCGCCATAGTGGGAATAAGGGCAACAATAATGCCCGCGCTCATCACGTCCCAACTGATTCCCGCTTTTGATATAAAGGAATTCAGGGCTACGGGAACCGTAAGTTTTATATCGGTGGAAAGCAGCATTACTGCCAGAAAGAGTTCGTTCCAGATATTGACAAAGGCGAAGCTGAAAATTGCCACGAGACCCGGCAGGCTGACGGGAAGGATCACCCGGAAAAGGGCGCTCAGGGGATCGCAGCCGTCGATGAGGGCCGCTTCTTCAATTGATGCGGGAATATGATCAAAAAAACTTTTGGCCATTATAGCGCCGAAGGCTACGGTAGTAGCCGAGTAGATTATGGCTAATACAAGCCGGTTATTGGTAAGATGAAGCTTTGTCAAGGTGAAGAAGAGGGGCGCCATAAGGATAAAAGTAGGCACCATCTGTGTAAAATAGAGTACAAGAAGGAGACCCTGAATCCGGCGCATTGTACGCAGCCGGGAGAGGGCAAAGCCCGCCAACACACTCACGATAAGCCCGCCTCCCGCGGCGCAGAGGGAAATCCACAGCGAATTCAAAAAATAGGATCCAAAACGGGCAAAGCCGAAAAGTTTCCGGTAGCCTTCCAGGCTTATATAAGAGGGAATGTAACGCAGGGGAAAGGTAAAAATTTCTTTGGAAGGCTTGATCGAAGTAATAAAGATCCAGAAAAGGGGGAGGATGGCAAAGGCCAGAAACAGTGCGAGGGCAATAAAGCGGAAACAGGCGGCAATGTTCCGCGTGAGCCTGCGAGGTATATGTATCACAGTACCAACTCCTTGCGGGCGACAATACGCAGATAGAAAAAGGCAAAGATAAAGAGAATCGAAATGATGATAAAGCCCACCGCCGATCCCTGGCCGTAATCATAGTTTTTGGTTATCTTGTTGATCATCTCGGTGGCGAGAATATTGGTAGCATTGGCAGGCCCTCCTCCTGTCATGCCGTAAATTACATCAGGGAAATTCATAATCCACATCAAACGTAAAAGTATGGTAGTGGTAATGGTAGACTGAATGTAGGGAATGGTTATCCAAAAAAGCTGCCGTACTTTCCCGGCGCCGTCAATCTCCGCAGATTCGTAGAGTTCCCGCGGAACGGACTGCAGGGCAGCCAGCAGCATTATTGCAAAGAAAGGGATGCCGTACCAGATATTGGCAACAATAACAGAGAATATGGCTATACCGGGATTGGAAAGAAAACCGACAGGACTTTTAAGGATACCAATTCTGATAAAAATATCATTTATCACCCCAAACTGCCCATTGAAGAGCCATGCCCAGACAAGGCCGATGGCAAAACCGGAAAGAGCCCAGGTGTAGAATACAAAACCGGTAAAGACGCCCCGCCCCCTGAAAGGCTTGCGGAGAAGCAGCGCAAGGGTAAAACCCAGGACGAACTGGCCTGCCAGAGAAACGGACACCCATACGGCAGTGTTCATCAGTATCTGGACAAATTTGATGTTGGGATTGGTAATGATGGCAGCAAAATTATCCAGCCCATTAAAACCCCTCTGGGATATATTGAACATGGTATAACGAGTGAATGCGGTGAGCATGCCCTGTACGATGGGATAATAAATAAAGAGGAGGAGGAGCACGCTCATGGGAATAAAGAGCCACAGATATGCACGAGATGCCAAAGGCGGCGTCCCGGCTTCCCTATGAGCCCGTCCTGCCGGGGAGAACCTCCGTCCGCTTTCGCTTGCCTGACGGAGGGTTCCGGTTTGTTTCTTCACAGAACGTTTTACTTCCAGTAATCCGACCAGGCTTTAGCGGCCTGTTCTCCGGTAGTCTGTCCCAGAAGGGTGGACTGCATGTACTGTTCCTGGATCTGGGACCAGCCGGGGAATTTTTCCGAAGCATAGGGATACTTTACAAAGGTAAATTTTCCCGGTGTATTGAGTTCCGTCTGCCACGCCTGATATACGCCGCTTGAGAAGTAGGGATCGCTGGTATATGAAGTAGAATGGATGGGCAGGGCGCCGTAGGCTTTACAGAAGGCGGAATTCTGCCGGTACGAAGAAAGCCAGGCGATGAATTCCCAGGAAGCTTCCTTATTTTTTGCATAGGCAGGGATACTGTAACCGGCATAGCCGTTATCAATGCACACCGTTCCGCTCTTGCCCAGGGGCATGGGAACTACCGTGTACTGATCCCGTGTGAGATGTTCATCCAGCAGGGGAACCGTATCGGGATCCTGCACCAGAATGGGAGTAACGCCGGAAACAAAGGCATTGATCTGCTCGTTGAAACCCCAGTTTACAGAATCGGAAGGGGCCGCATTTTTGAATAGATCCACATAGGCATTGAGGGCCGCCAGGAATTCCGGGCTGTCATAGATGCTGGAACCGTTCTTTAACTTGTAGAGGTTGGCGGGATCCACATTGCGGACATCGGAAACGATGAGAGGATCCGTGGATTTGAAGGGATTCCCCTTGCCCCGCAAGGTAAAGCCGTACTGATTTGCGGAAGGATTGGTGATCTGCCTGGACATGGCATAAAGTTCATCCAGGGTAGCCGGAATTCTGTTGACGCCCAGCTTTGCAAGAACATCGGTTCTGAGGAAGAGGGCCTTAACCATGAACCATTGGGGGATCAGGTAGGGCTTGCCTCCCGCCTCATTGGCCGCTTCGATGGCGGCGGAGAGCAGAGTCCCTTTTTCATTCCATCTGTCCAGATAGGGAGTAAGATCGGTAAGCCAGCCGTTGGTTACATAGGTACTGGCTGTGAGATCCCGGACTTCCACCACATCCAGAGGTTCTTGGGCATTGAGGCTCATGGCAAGGCGATTATCCGCCTGTTCATAGGGTGGTGAAATGAGGTTGATGGTTACATTGGGGTGGCTCTTCTCATACTCGGCGATCATGCCCCTGAGTACTTCGGTTCTGCCGGGACTGGTCATGACTTCAAGGAAGTTGAGTTCGATCTTCCCCGAAGTATCCTTTTTGCCCGCGGCAAAGAGTGCGCCCGCCGCCAGACAGACGGCAAGCATGGCAATTAATAGTTTTTTCATTGTATTCCTCCATAGTGGAGATTATTCTACCTTTTGGGATATTTGTCTATAAATTTAACAGAATACGAGTGAACTTTTTGCAAAACCAGGCATCTTCGGCCGTGTCAAAACCAAATTACCCTGAGCGGTGCGCCGATTCGGTTTCCTTGAAGTAGCGTACCGTTCCTACCCGTAGTTCATCGGTGGCCTCTTCATCACAGACAATAATCGCCCTGGGGTGCATCTGTAGACAGGAGAGAGGCCATATATGGTTGAGTCCTTCCTCTATTGCCGCGTGCAGCGCCCGCGCCTTGGCGTAACCGGAAACCAGGATCAGCAGTTCCCGGGCGTCCATGACCGTACCGATTCCTACCGTAAGGGCAGAAGATGGTACTTTTTCCATGTCGCCTCCGAAGAAGCGGGCATTGGCGATCCGGGTACCGGGGGTAAGGGTTTTTATCCTTGTCCGGGAAGAAAGGGAAGAGCCGGGTTCATTAAAGGCAAGGTGTCCATCGGCGCCCATGCCGCCCAAAAAAAGATCGATGCCTCCGGCTTTGAGGATCGCGTCTTCATAGGCCCTGCATTCCGCAACAGGATCGGCAGCGACACCGTCCAGAATGTGAACGTTGTTTCTGTCAATATCAATATGCTTAAAAAAATTCTCTTCCATGAAATAATGGTAACTCTGGGGATGATCGGCGGGAAGCCCGGCATACTCGTCCATATTGAAGGTAGTTACTCTTTTGAAGGAAATTTTTCCTTCGCGGTTGTATGCGGAAAGTTCCCGGTAAACCCCCAGGGGACTTGAGCCCGTGGGCAGACCCAATACGAAAGACGGCATCGCATTTATCCGGTTCATAATATACTGTGCTGCCCAGCGGCACACAGAATCATAATCTTTTTCAATAATCAGGCGCATGGATACTCCTTCTAAAATAAATTTTTTTTGATGATCCCTTCTACAATCACGGCAAGTACATGAAAGTCTCTGTCAAACACCGTAATATCCGCATCGCGTCCCGGAGCGATAACCCCTTTCCGGGTATAGCGCATTACCTGTGCAGGATTGAAGGCGGCGGCCTTGACCGCGTCCTCCAGGCTGAAACCGAAACTGCAGAGGTTCTTTATTCCCCGGATCATGGTGAGGCTCGACCCTGCAATAACGCCATCAATCTTCCGGTGGAAAGTCCCTTCATGGAGAACCACCTCTTCGCCGTTGGCAAAAAACGGGCCTTTTTCCTGCTCTGTCGGTTTAAGACCGTCGGTTACGAGAACAATTTTGTCATTGGATTTGTCCTTCATAAGCAGTTTGAAAAGATCGGGATGGACATGAAAACCATCGGCAATGATCTCGCAAGACATTTCAGAATGGATCAGTATCGCTCCTACCGCATTGGGATTGCGGTGTTCCATCTTGCTCATGGCATTGAAGAGGTGAGTCGCATGCAGGATCCCCGCCTGTATGCCTTCTACCATGTTTTCATATTTGGCATCCGTGTGCCCCGCCTGCAAAACGATTCCCCTCCTGATGCAGGAGAGAGCAAGTTCCCGCATGCCCTTGAGCTCGGGGGCAACGGTCATGTTGATAATGCGTCCCCGGGAGGCCTGCCAGAGTTCCTCCATCAAGACCATGTCTACCGGGCGGATGGTTGAGGCGATCTGTACGCCCAGCCGTTCAGGAGAGAGGAAAGGCCCTTCCAGATGGAGGCCCATGATTCGGGCGCCCTCTTCCCTGCCCATGGAAGCGGTAATACTTTTTACCGCATGCAGCATTTTTTCCTTTTCCATGGGATAGAGGGTAGGATTAAAAGAAGTTACCCCATATTGCGTGAGGAGTTTTGACATCTCCAGCACCGATTCCGCACTGCCCGAATCTTCGGTTCCAAATCCGCCGAAACCGTGGATATGGGTGTCTATGAAACCGGGACTGATAAAGGCCTCTTCCACGTCGATAATTTCAGTCCCGGCGCCGAAATGCTTCTGTTCAAAACGGCGTTCGGAAAAAACATCCGCTATCATGCCGTCTTCGATAAGAACGGCACAGCGTTCCATGGAAGCAAAACCGGTAAGTACCGTACCGTTATGGAGACATATATTCATGATTTGACATCCTGATTTACAGAAACGGGTTTCTGTTCAGCCTTCTTCTTTCCCGAGGCAAGACGCCAGAGTTTCCGTAAAAGGCCTATTCTTCCCAAGAGTATCCAGTAAAGGATCAGCACTATCAGCAAAACGGGGATGCCGTATATGATTACTCCCAGCGCTATCACTACAATTTCGATGATATTATCGCCGAACCTGCCAAAGAGTTCCCCAATCCGTTCTGCCAGACTGCGCCTGCCGAAAACACCGGCGTTTTCAGGCCCGGATATTTCAAGATCAATGGAGGCATAATCCACAAGATCCGCAAGAGAACGAAACTGGGTACCGGTTCTGTCAATTTCACTCTGCAGTTCCCCTATGCGCTGCTCCACGGTCATTATCTCTTCAATGCTGTTAGCCTTTCCCAGATACCCCTGAAAGGTCCTGAGTAGTTCCCTCTGTGTAGTAAGCCGGCTTTCAAGATCGTAATAATGCAATGTTACATCTTCCGTGGTTTCGGAGAGAAAGAGTATCTTTCCCAGAGTTTTGAGTTCTTCAAGCATGGCATTATAGGAACGGGCAGGAACCCTGAGGCTGTAATTCCGTCCGTTTTCATAGATGTTTGTGGAAGCAGACCAGGCATCGAACTTATCCAGGAGCCCTTCAAGCCTGGCGGCTCCCTCTTCCGGATCCTGTGTGCGGACACGAAGAGAGGCCCTGCTAACCAGTTTTCGGACGGGAGGGCCGGCCTGCGGATTCACCGGAGCGTTACCGCTTCCTCCGTCATACACTTCCGCAGAATTGGCAAAGCCGGCCTGTATCTCTTCCGCCTTAACGCTCCCCGCAGCCATATCCATGGAATAAACGGCTTTTCGCTGCATTCCCTTGCCGCCGCATCCTGAAAAGATGAAAATGAGACCCAAAAAAACCGGTATTGATAAAATGCGTCTGCTTTTATTCATCATATATATGATCATATATTTCAGAGTCATGTTGTCAAGGATCATGACTTGCTCTATACTTAAAAAAGATGGCGATGGCGGTGTTTTGCCCGAAAAAGCATGAAACTTTGTTTCATGTTCGATGTAATTTTTAAGGCTAGTATGACTATTCGTATGGATCAGTTGATCAAGGCCCTGACAACGGCTCTGGATATCGTAGAAGGCGAACTTCTGGGAGCCAGTTCCATGCACGGGAAGCGTGTAGCGGTTCTTTCGGGAATTATGGGTCTCAGACTCGGTATGTGGGATGAGGAATTGCGGGCTTTGACAATCTGTGCCCTCCTTCATGACAATGCCCTTACCGAATATATAGCCTCGGAACTGGACGGAGAGGAACACGATGCCGCAATGAAAAGTCACTGCGAAATCGGGCAGCGGAATGTAAATACCCTCAATTTTAAAACGAATTATTCGGATTTTGTATTGTATCATCACGAGCGTCCCAACGGCGCAGGCTCCTTTCAAAAAAGGGAGGGCGAATTTTCCACCGGTGCGGCGATCATCTGTATTGCCGACACGCTTGATGTAATAAATCATCTGCAACGCGTAAGAGTAGAGAGGCTGCCCGAGATCCACCGGTACATTGAGTCGGGCGCAGGAACCCTTTTTACCAGAGAAGCGGCGGAGGCTATGCTCGGTATACTGGATGAAAACTTGCTTGAAACGCTGAAGGATGAAAACATCGAAGCCGCTACGCTGAAATTTATTCCGGCATGGTATGCGGAAATGGAAAACGAGGTAATCATTAACCTTGCAACATTTTTTACCCACATCATTGACTATAAATCAAAGTTTACCCGCAAACATTCAACCCAGATTGCAAACCGGGCCTGGCTCATGGCCTGCCGCTACGGCTATCCCCTGAGTACCTGTACCGAAATATATCTTGCGGCGGCCCTTCATGACCTCGGTAAACTTGCAATATCTTCTTCGATACTGGAAAAACCCGGCAAACTTGACGATGAAGAATTTGAAATCATAAAGAGCCATGTATACAAAACCTGGGAAATGCTCAAGGACATTGAAGGTTTTGAAGAGATCCATCTTTGGGCTTCAAATCACCACGAAAAACTTAACGGCGCCGGTTATCCCTTCGGCAAGAAGGCCGAAGAGCTGGACTTTGTATCGCGGCTTCTGGCCTGCATTGACATTTATCAGGCGGTAAGCGAAGAGCGGCCCTATCACGCAGGACGCGGTCACAGGGAAACCATCGGGATACTTCAGGATATGGCCCGCAAAGGTTTTATAGACCGGAACATTACCGAAGATCTCAACAAAATGCTGCTTGATTTTGACGGACGGGATGTGCCTCCCCCTGATCTGGAAGCCTTCCGTAAGGCACGAAAGACGCTGGTGTAGCTTTTAGCCGCCATTGCAGCTCATCATATCAAAAATGATGTTTTCAATATCATGCCTGAAAGTTTCCCAGGCAGGCGTTTCTTTCCAGATGATCGTATCGAATTCATGCCGGGGTATTCCGCCAAGTATCTCACTTACAACCGATAATTCAATGCCGGCTTCTTTCATTCTGGCTTCATGGATAATCTGAACCCAATCAACGGATTCATGGAGGGCTATTTCCCGAATATCCGCCACATCTTTGGCGGCAAAACGGAAAAGGGCGGTAAGTTTATTTGAAAGAATATTGCGGATGGAATCGGTACGATGAAATAGATCCGTTTTGATTATGTCTCCAAAATGGGGAACCGTATCGTTTACAAAGTCAAGTTTCAGGGCAATGTCATCTTTTTTCCATCTGACATTGATACTGACAAAATCTTTCCTGCTGATAAAATCTCTATCCGTATCAAGCAGAAATCCGTCATCCCGGAGTTTAGAAAAAATGGTATCCACCTGTTCATGATAATCCGGATCGTTATTCACAAAAAAATCCAGATCATCAGAGTAACGGTGATGGTAATAGGCCCTGCTAAGTGCGGTACCACCGGTGAGAAAAAACCGTGTTTCGCAGTTGCTCACTGTCCGGAGAACCCCATTCTGCAAAGGATACAGGTTCTCTTCGTAATATTGCGAGGGCAAAATCATACTTCCTCCGTAGATCTTTAGGCCACAGACGGCGGATATTCTCCGGAGTGTAAAGCGTTTTGACTTCCTCTACCCCCCAGAGGCCGATAATATCATGCCAGGGAAGCCGTTCAAGAGAACGGACAAACAAAAAATTCCGGTCAAAAGATCCGGCGCCGGGTTTTTCCCCCTCCAGCACCGCCAGCATCTCTTCCGCGGTAACTGTAAAATCCCAGTTAAGGCTCTGCATCAATTCCAGCTTTTCTTTCCGGCTCAATTTCATTATAACATAAAGATATACCTAAAGCCCCCGGTTTCCTAGGGCTTTGTTCCGATTAAGCTCCTAGCCCTTGACCGCTCCTGCGGTAATGCCGTTTACGATTTTCTTGTTGAAGAGCTAATACATGACAAAAACTATGATTTATGACCATATTTTGAACAAATTTACTAAATTTTGAACATTTTTATCTATTTTATCTGGAATTTCTGATTTATCATAAATCTACAAGGATAAGGAAGGCATGACCAGAAAAGAAACTGTTTTTGAAGTCCTCTGGCACTGCCCTATTAAACCCATTCCCTATTATATAGGTTTTATCGCTCAATCTCCGGATAAGCTGATTGAGACCACCATGATTGTACCAATCCATGTGCTGCCCCCTGATGTGCCGGTTGAAAATATTCTTACCATGGCAGAGGTATTTTAAATCAGGATATTTTTGAGAGTTTATTGTCTGTCGTTGACGGGCCAAAAATACAGATATTGATACGGAGGAAGAAATGAAGAAACTTATTTCAGTGGCTTTGATATTCAGCCTTGTGCTGGTATCGGGCAGTCTCTTTGCAGGAGGCAAGCAGGATACGTCAGGCGGAACTTCCGGCGGCGGCGAAGTTGCCATCGACATGAATGAAGATGGTACGATCAACAATCCCGAAGATGTGAAGACGGATCCAAATAAACTGGTTTTCTGGTCTCTCTTCTCCGGCGGTGATGGAACATATATGGACAAGATCATTGCCGATTATAATAAAACGAGTCCTGTCAAACAGATCCAATCGGTTATGCTGGTCTGGGGTGATTATTACACCAAGCTGGGAACTGCTGTGGCGGCAAGGCGGGGGCCGGATCTGGGCGTTGCCCATGAATCCCGGCTGCCGGAATTGGTCGATCAGGGTCTTGTGATTCCCATTGACAAGTATGTTCAAAAAACCGGACTTAATTGGAATGAATATGCCCAGGCAACCCAGGACAGTGTTACCTTTAATGGACAGAAGTATGCTGTTCCGCTGGATACTTTTACTGCGGTTGTATTCATCAATGTGGATAAGCTGAATGCCGCAGGGATTCCCCTGACAAATAATCAGCTTTCGGTAAAGAGCCCGGAAGAATTCAAGGCTATCCTGGATAAAATCAAGTCCGTCATAAAGCCCGATGAAAGCACCATTGCCTTTTCCCAGACCGGGGATGATCCTTGGCGGTACTGGTGGGCTGTGTACCACCAGATGGGCGGTACTCCCTTTATAGATGCCGCAGGTAAGCAGGTTACTATGGATAAAGCAATTGCCGTCAAAGCCGCGGCCTATGTAAGGAGTTTCTGGACTGATGGTTATGTTCTTCCCGGCATTGATGATCCCTATAAATTTTTCCAGGCGGGGAGCGCGGCAATGCTCTTTGGATTCAGTTGGAATACCGGCGTTATGGCTTCTACCGCAGGATTGAAAATGGGAGCCCAGCCCTTCCCGATTCTCTTTAATAAGGAAGTCTACTGGGGCGGTTCCCACAACCTGGCGATTCCCGTAAAGCGTAACCGCTCCGAAGCGGATACCCAGGCGGCGGTAGACTTTTTGGTTTATGCCTCTACCAGGGGTTCATCTACATGGGCTGAATCGGGACAGATTCCCGCCAATCAACAAACCCGAACCAGTCCAGCCTTTTTGAATCTTCCTTTCCGCAAGGACTATGCCAAGGCTGCCAGCGCTGTAGCTTTCCTGCCCAAAGACCGGCATTCCGCCTATTTTGACAGAACCGCATCAAGCGCTCTGGATCTTATCTGGACAGGTCAGGTAACGCCGGAACAGGGAATAGAGAATCTCTACACCGATATTAGCGATCTAATAAGGCGCTAATGAGTGCTATGGCCCCTTCTGCTTTTTGTTTGCCGGAGCGAGGGGGCTGTATTTTATTATTGGGGTTGTTATTATGAAAAATTTCAGAAACAGACAACTTTTGGGAAAAACCATCACCGCTTTTACATTTTTACTGCCCCTTCTTGTACTTTATAGTCTTTTTATCATCTGGCCTGTTTTTCAGGGAATCTATGTAAGCCTTCATAAATGGGGCTTAATGGGGAAAATACGTTTTTTGGGGCTGGAAAATTACCGTCTTTTTTTAAGTGATAAATTCTTTTGGGCAGGGCTTTGGCATACTACCTGGTTTGTTATAATTTCCGTGCCAACCTTACTCCTTACTTCCCTGGTGGTTGCGCTGTTGGCAAACCGGGAAACGCCTTTCAAAAAAGTGTTCCGGGTTTCTTACTATCTTCCCAACATACTTTCTGTCACAGTTATTTCTTTTATATCCCGGTTTATGGCGTCCCCCTATATGGGTTTTATTAGTACGGTATTACATACCTTTGGAATTTTGGCTCCCGGACAGGAGATCATGTGGCTGACCAATCCCAATCTGGCATGGATAGTGATAACTTCCGCTACTGTATGGTGGACTATAGGTTTCTCCATGATGCTGAATATTTCAGCCTTGCAGGATATACCTTCTCAGATATATGAAGCGGCGGAAATTGACGGCGCCGGTAAGGCACGGCAGCTTTTCAGCATTACCCTCCCCTTATTAAAGCCTACAACCTACCTTATCCTGCTGTTGCAGACCATTGCTTCGTTCAGGATATTTGGGCAGATATTCCTGATCACCAACGGCGGCCCGGGAAACATGACCAGGCCCTTAATTCAGTATATTTATGAAGCCGCTTTCCGGCAGTATGATATGGGATACGGCGCCGCTATGTCCTATGCATTGTTCCTGATACTTGTAGTCTTTTCCTATATTCAGATTAAATTCCAAAACCGGGGAGAAAAATAATATGGCGCAACTCAGAAGAAAATCCCTTGATTTCGGTGGATTACTGTTAACGATTATTTCGTTTATTGTTGCGTTTATCTTTGTCATTCCTATTGCATGGGCATTGTTTGTATCTTTCAAGACCGAAGGTTCTCCCATTAAAACAGCCTTTGACTGGTTTAAACCCCCCTATACCATTGCAAGTTATCCAACCATTATTTTCAATACCAAAGTACCGATGTGGTTCGGAAACAGCCTTGGTATTGCCATTATTTCCACAGCCTTGAGTGTACTGATTTCTTCCCTGGCCGCATATCCTCTGGCAAAGATGCAATTCTTTGGAAAAAACAAAATCTTTTTTTATTTTCTCCTCGGCCTGATGGTGCCCGGAGAGGCAACCATTGTTCCCCTGTTCATTACCGCCAATTCCCTCTACATGATCGATAACTATGCGGGAATGATTCTGCCGTCTATTGCCGGATCTATGAATGCAATCATCATGACAAGTTTTTTCAGGGGTATTCCCAATGAACTTATCGAAGTAGCCCAGATTGATGGCGCCAAAACTTTTACCATTTTTTCGCGTATCATCCTTCCGCTTTCAAAAACAGTCCTGGTAACGGTATCGATTTTTGCCTTTATCGGGAGCTGGAACAATTATCTCTGGCCCCTGCTTTGTGCCATGGGTGAACGGATGTTCACTTTGCCGGTAGGTATCCCTACCCTGATGGGTATGTATACGGTAGACTATGTAATCCCGTGTACCATGAATATGGCGGCTTCAATTCCGGCTATCATTGTATTTCTAATCTTTGAACGGCAGATCACCCAGGGTATCGCCATGTCGGGAATAAAGGGCTGACATGACTTCGCGTGAACGAGTACAGGTAGTACTCAGACATCAAGTCCCCGGACAGATAAACCGGTAGTATTTTTTGAGTCCTTGTTCGATTCTACGATTTGGGTATATTCGTTTTCACATAAATGGCGGAACATGGAAGGCGGAATGCCATATTCTTTCTTGAATAGTTTTGCAAAATAATTATAATCAAGGACGCCGATTTTTTCTGCAATGTCCGAAATGGAAAGATTCGAAGTTCGAAGCAATTCTTTTGCTTTATCAAGACGGCATTTCCTGATTAACTCGTTTACCGAAAGATCGTGGTTGTTTCTGACCGCGGTACAGAGGCTTGTCTTTCCAATACCGAATTCTTTCGAAAGCAGACTGAGGCAGAGGGGCTTATCAAGGTTCTCCAAAATAAAGTGTTCCACCCGAACAGCTAAAGGACTGTTCTGAATACGTATATAGTTATTGGCTATCACACTGCTTGCCAGAGCCGTGAGGATACGGGTTCCGGCGGCAATCTTTTCGTTGCTGATGGAGGGCAATTCCAGATACGCATTTTTTAGTTCGGAAATTGAAGGCACAAAACGTTCAACCTTTTTTTGTATCTCCTGCCAATGGCTCAGATCCTGATCGAGTACCCGGAACTGTCCAAACATAAAATATCCCGCAATATCATTATTGAGAGCAAAGATCGGGGCGATAGCTTCTGTAAGCCCTGCATGGCACTGATACAGATAAATAT
>JAIRXN010000210.1 GCA_031268245.1 Treponema sp.
GCGAAAACCTATAGGTGCCATTTGGAGTGCGCCCCTGAAAAGCCGCTGGTGTTTGCCCATTCGCCTTACCAATCGGAACCGTTACAGGAAGATGAATACTCCTACACCTTTAGCGGGGAGGATGTTTTTTATCTGCGGAAAATCGCTCAGGTGGAACTGTACCGGAATACGGTACGGCTCAAAATAAACCTCCCTGTGGTGTTTGAGAAACGTGTCCACGATCCATGTCCGTGTCGTGTTTGAAAAACAGGAAATCTGGCGGTATGACGAAGCTCCTGTTTTGTATGACGATATTCTTCAACCCCATTACCCTTTCAAGGCTCCCCTTGTCCGGGAGATTGAAGCGGGAAACTATGAAGGGCGATACCGGATTATTGACGCTGGCGGGAAGGAACTGCTTTACAATCTTGGCAAAGGGATTACAGCGGCATGGGCGGGAAACCATAAAGCCCTCGCCGATTTATCCTTCTCTCCAAACTTAAAAGCCGACAACTGGACTAACCCGAAGGATGTTAGCTGGGGTGAAAAGGGATGGAACGTGCATGAGAAAGCGGCGCTGGGTACGCCGATGGGGAACATGACAACAAATGACCAGTACCTTATCAATCCCATCTACGAAACGGAGATCATGACGGATGTTACCAAAAAATCAGTCATGATGAATTTAGTCCGGCACAGGCCGATGATGGGGCCGTCAATCTTCCTCCCCGCCGCAGAGCACTAAACTTGACCCACAATTTTCACTGATTTGTGGTATACTCTCCCAAACGCCGGAAACTCTGGGAGGGGAATATCGTACAAGAGAAAAGTTTCGATATGACGAAAGAGTTTGCCGACATTGTTTTTCATTCTATCCGTCTTGAGGACCGGTGCGTCAGAACCATGGAAACCCTGATTAAGCAGCCGGATAAGTCAATCTGGGAAGCGAGCGAAGACCGTGCTGAAGCCAAAGCTATCTACCGGATGCTCGAGATGAACAGTGAAGCGGTACACACAGCCGAAGAAGCCTATGAATATGCGGGATATTATATGCAGCGGTGGAAGATAGAACGGTTTCACTATGTACTGAAGAGCGGGTGCGCCATAGAGAAGCTGCAGGAACGGAGCATAGAGAAGAGTACGGCGCTTATCGTGATGTACTCAATAATCGCGGTCATGATAATGAACATGACGTATGCGGCACGGCTGACGCCGGATGCGCCGTGCTCACTGCTCCTGGGGGAAGCGGAATGGAAACTGCTGTATTGTATAGCGAATAAGAGTAAGAAGGAGCCGAAAAGGCCATATACGATGAAGGAAGCGATAAATTATCTGGGATGGCTGGGAGGGCCCTCCCAGAGTAAAAACGATATGGATAGGGCTTATGAAGCTGTACATCCTGCTGGCATACCGGGAGTACCTCGCATGATTCCGTGGGTCAAGTTTAGGGCATAGCCGGTGGTTTACCGATTTGAATTATTATCAAAGGATACAAGAATATCTATATCGCTATTATCATTAAATCATCCCGAATTGATGATCCAAATATTGATAATTCAGTAATATAATATTTCTTACAGATATTTACTATATCATCACAATTAAGAGAAATGCCGTTTTTATACAATTTTTCCATAACATTCATAATCTGTTTTCCTTGTTGTCTATTATATATCGCAGAATTTTGTTCAACCATTTTTAGTGTATATTTTTTATCATACACTTTGGCGCAATGGGACTTACAGCAAAATACAAGCGGTTGGAAGATTACGGCATAGTTGCCGTCGGCATAGCTGCCGTCAATATTGTGTATACCGGTTTACGGCAAATTCATCTTAGCCCATAGATCTTGATCTTGTTAAGTACGGTCTTCCGGCTTACTCCCAACTGAATTGCGGCCCTGGTACGGTTTCCATTGCAGGCGGCAAGGGTATCAATGATGGCTTGTTTTTCAATTTCATCGAGAGAGATCCCATCCTGTGTCCGCTCCGCCGTGTTATTCTGTTCATGAATGTCGATGTCTTCGGCGCGTATGATCTTGTCCTCACAGAATATCAGCGCCCGTTCAAGAATGTTTTCCAGTTCGCGGATATTGCCGTGAAAGGAATACGAAACAAGTTTTTCCATGGCTTTCGAACTGAAACTGTAGTCTTCCTTTCCCCGCCGTTTGAGTATGAATTTTGCCAGAAGGGGAATGTCTTCCTGCCGTTCCCTCAGGGGAGGAAGACTGATCCTGAATACATTGAGTCTGAAATAGAGATCCTCCCGGAAACGGCCTTCACGGACTTCTTCCTCAAGATCCCGGTTGGTGGCGGAGATGATCCGTGCCGCAATGGGAATGTCGCTGAGACCCCCCAGGCGCCGGATCTTCCGTTCCTGCAGTACACGGAGAAGTTTTACCTGAAGGATCATCGGCATTTCCCCAATCTCGTCCAAAAAGATGGCGCCTCCTCCGGCAAGTTCAAAAAGTCCCTGCTTGCGGGAAGCCGCTCCGGTAAAGGCTCCTTTTTCATGTCCGAAAAGTTCACTTTCCATGAGCCCCTCATGAATGCCGCCGATGTTTACCGCCACAAAGGGTTCCGCGGCATCTCTGCTGCGGCGGTGGATCTCCCGGGCTGCCACCTCCTTGCCGGTGCCGCTCTCTCCGGTGATAAGTACCGTAGTATTTCTGTCGGCATCGGCAATCTTGTCTATCTGCAGCGAAATTTTCTTCATCTGCGCCGCCTCTCCAAGGAGCACATTATGGCTGTTTTCCGTGCGGAGTCCTGCTTCCACAAGGTTTTCCCGGCGCTTATTTTCCACCAGAAACTTGAGTTTTATCACCAGTTCTGCCGGATCAAAGGGCTTGACAAGGTAATCCTTTGCTCCTCCCTTGAGAGCGGCTACCGCATCGGCGATCTCTCCGTGGGCGCTGATCATAATCGAAGGGAGCCCGAGGCCCCGCTGCTGAATCCAGTCCAGAACCCCCTGGCCCGACATTCCGGGAAGTTTCAAGTCGATAATAGCCGCATCAAAACTCTCCTTCTCCAGCAGAGTTATCGCCTCCTCCCCGCTTTTTGCGGGACATGAATCGATATTTTCCAGCTGCAGGTACTTTCCGATTGATTCCCGGATATTTTTTTCATCATCAACAATTAATACACGCATATCATTTCTCCTCAGGGATTTTCAGGGTCACGACAGCCCCTCCGTTCTCCCGGTTTTCCAGAACTATACTGCCTCCCGCGGCTTCCAAAAAACGTTTGCAGATCGCAAGCCCTATTCCGGCGCCTGTACTCTTGGTGGTATAAAACGGATCAAAAATGCGGCTCTTGTCTTTTTCTTCTATGCCCTTGCCGCGATCCATGATCCTGATGACGATTTCGCCGCCCTCCCGGCTTATCACTGCCTTTATTTCCCCTTCGGGTCCCTCCGCTTCAAGGGCGTTGCGGATAATATTTTCAAATACGGAACGCAGTCTGGCAGGATCGCTGCTGACTCTCGATTCTTTAACCGAATCTTCCGTAACAATGTTTCTGCCGCAGAGTCTCTGTGAAGTTTCTTCCAGAAGATCCGCCGGATTGAGCGGCACGGTATTTCCCGCTGCATCCCGAAGAAAATCGTTTACCCGGTAAACAAGGGCCGAAAGACGGTCAACCTCTTCGTTTATCAGAATCAGCTCTTCCCTGCCTGTACCGGGGAGTATCTTTTCCAGAATCCCTGTCTGGAGCCTTATTGAAAGGAGGGGGTTCTTTATCTCATGGGCAAGGGTACCGGCGGCAGTCCCCAGAACTACCAGGTTTTTCTGGGATTCAATCCGTTCCCGGTATTCACGGTTGCGTAAGTATAACTGACGGAAATAAAAAGCCAGAGCCAGAAATACCAGTTCCCAGACAGGAACAGCCAGAGACAGAAGAGTAAGGGTACGGCGGTAAGCCGGATGGGCAATATCAATATAGAAATATTTTCCCCCGGCGCCCGGACTGTTTCCCTCACGCCGGCGGCCCGGCTGCTTTTCCGGGGGGAATCCCTCGCCCGCTTTCGTCCGCCCGGCGGAAGGTTCCGGAGGCGGTACAAAAGTTCTGTCGGATTTAAGCACAAATTTTATGCGGTCGCTTTTTTTGTCGGGAATTGTATAGCGTCCAAAACGGCTCTTTCCGGAACTTTCCGCAAGAATGCTTTCATCGAAAAATTCGGGGGCCTTCCCCCAGCGGTAGAGGGACTGCTGCTCTTCATCGTAGACCCCGATGCCCTCAATCCGGGAACGGAGCAGTTCGCTGGATTCAATTGCTTCGCCGTAATTTTCATAATTGCGCGCGCTTGCAAAAAGCGTGCTGAAGATCCGTTCATTGTCATTGTCCCGAATGAGCCGCGCGCGATCCAGGGTTTCCCATACAATCAGTATCGTTAATGCGGAAAATAAAAGCCATGCGGCGACAGTAATAATAAAGGACGATATCTTTGTGTTCACCGTTCCTCCGTACATTTGACTTGTTCAATAACTGAGGTTATTGAACAACTTTGTTAGACCTGTGCAAAAAACGAAGTTGCCGGATAAGTCTATTCATAACGCAGTGCGTCTATCGGGTAGAGCCGGGCTGCCTTCTGCGCCGGATAGAAACCGAAGACGATTCCCACAAATGCGGCAAAAAGGGCTGCAATCAGGGCAATCAGGGGATTTATCACGGCGGGAATTCCGGCTGTCTCGAGGGCCCTGCAGGCCGCAAGGGCAAGGCATATACCCGCAAGTCCGCCGAGAAGGCTCAATGCAACTGCCTCCGATAAAAACTGCAGCAGTATGTCGGCTTTCCGGGCCCCCACAGACATTCTGATGCCGATTTCCCTGGTACGTTCCGTTACCGACACCAGCATGATGTTCATGATGCCGATGCCGCCGACAAGGAGGGACACGCCGGCAATGGCCGCAAGAAGACCCGTAAGACTCCGGGAAGTTTCACTTGCCATGTTGATCACGTCCGCCTGATTCATGATCTCAAAATCGGCAGTATCGCTGTCCTTTAGTTTATGGGCCTCCCGGAGAATGAGGCCGGCCTCTTCCTGTGCGGCGTCCATATAATTCCTGCTCACCACACTCATGGCAATATACGAGAGGTTCTGTGAATTGCCGAGCCTTGTTAAGGCCGTGTCCAGGGGAACCAGGATAACATCATCTTGATCCATGCCTCCGCCGGCGCCTTTCTTTTCCAGAACACCGATAACAGTAAACCTGTCCGCGGATATTTTTATGTGCTGTCCGAGGGGATTTTCATTTTCAAAGAGATGTGCCGCGGCGCTTGCCCCCAATACCGCAAGACGGTTTCTGGCCTCAAGATCCTCAATGCCGAAAAATGTCCCTTCCGCTATGTTCCAGTTTCTTATGGGCAGATAGTTTTCCTCCACCCCCATGACGGTAGTTGACAGGCTTCCGCTGTTTGAGGCCGCTGTAAAATTCCGCTGGCTTACCCCGGATATTGCCATGGCATAGCTTGATTCATTTTTCAGCTTGCGGGCATCGGCTCTGGTAAGACGGTTCGGCCGGGGAAACGCTCCTCCCATGTTGGCCTGTCCTGCACGCATCATGATGCGCCGGGGTATGATCTGGAGAAGGTTTGTTCCCATGGCGGATATACGCTCTTCAATTGAACGCTGGGCCCCTGCCCCGGCGGCCATCATCACAATCACGGAACCTACGCCGATAATTATCCCCAGGGAGGTAAGAAGGCTCCGCATACGGTTTCTCAGAATGCTGCGGAAACTGGTATTGAGCAGCAGAAGGATGTTCATGGTTTCTCCCCGGCTTCCGATTTCTGTTTAAGGTCTTCGGCAGCGTTTCTGCGTTCCTTTACCTCTTCATCCCTGACGATGAAGCCGTCCCGCAGCATTACTATCCGTTTGGTGTAAACCGCCAGTTCGCTTTCGTGGGTAACCATGACTATGGTTTTTCCCCGCCTGTTGAGATTCTGAAATAGGGCCATGATCTCAAGGCTCATGACGGAATCAAGATTTCCCGTGGGTTCATCCGCCAGAATAAAAGCCGGATCGCATACCATGGCCCTGGCAATCGCTACCCGCTGCTGCTGGCCTCCGGAAAGCTGGCTCGGGTAATGTTCCATCCTGGATTCAAGCCCCACTTCCCTTAATACCGTCCGGGCCCTCTCCCGCCGTCCGGCCCTGCTTGTCTTTGTCTTCCGGTTGTAAAAAAGGGGAAGTTCCACATTTTCAAGGGCAGTGGTTCTGGCAAGCAGATTAAATGCCTGGAACACAAAGCCTATTTTTTCGTTCCGGATGGCGGCAAAGGTATTCCCCTCCCCCTTAAGAAGGCCGGGGACTTTTTGAGCGGAGGAACCGCCGTCTCCTGTAAAGCACGTCGTCTCAATACCGTCCAGCCGGTAGCTTCCCCCGCTGGGCCTGTCAAGACAGCCGAGAATGTTCATCAGGGTGGACTTGCCCGAACCGGAAGGCCCCATGATGGATACGAACTCGCCTTCAAAAGCGGAAAAGTCCACTCCCCGCAGAGCTTCAACAGTGATACTGTCGTTCCCTTTGCCGCCGATTCTGAAATTCCGCCTGATACCCCGCATTTCAATTACCGGAACCTGCCTTTCCCCGCTCATTGAGGCCGCTCCCGGAGAATTATCTCTCTCCCTTCAGACACTTCGCGGCCTTCTTCTCCGGACGGCAGAATTTCAAGAATTTCCGTGCTGGTTCCGTCGCTGATGCCGGTTCTTGCAAGCATGGCCGCTGGTTTGCCGCTCCTGTCCAGATACCAGAGCTGCTTCGGGAAGCCGGCGGCAGGAGGGCTGTTTTCACGGCCCTGGACTTCGGTTCCCCCTGCCCGGGTTCGGCCCATGCCGGGCATGCGCCCCGTATTGCCCTGCATAAGATTTGCCAACCCGGGCGCAGCATTTCTGTTGGCGGTATTAGCCCCGGTATTTTTGCTGTCTTGAGCAAGAGAAGAAGGCCGGTAGCGCAATGCGGCATTGGGAACCAGGAGAATATTCTCCCGCTGTTCCTCAATAAATTCCACCGCACAGCTCATTCCCGGCAGGAGGGAGAGATCCCGGTTTTCGACATCAATGATCACCTGATAGGACACCACATTGTCCTGTACCGAAGGCATAAGATGCTTGCTTGCCACAAAGCCGGAAAAACTGCGTCCCGGCAGACTCTCCAGGGTGAAACGCACTTCCTGCCCGGAACTAATGGAAGCGATATCCAGTTCCCCGACCCAGGATTCAATCTGCAGCTCTTCAAGATTTTCGCAGAGAGTAAAAATGTTGGAAGAATTGCTGGAAGAACTGTCAACCACCGTGTCCCCCACATTGATTTTGCGCTCAAGGACAATACCGTCTATGGGACTTGTAATAAAGGCATACTGGTTAATTTCAGTTTCAATGGCTTTGAGATTTGACTCTGCAGCGGAAAGTTCCGCGGCCTGGATATCAAGCGTAGTTTTGGTACTCTGCAGTTCATAGTTGGAGATAAGATTTTTGGCCGCCAGAGCCTCCTGGTTACGGTAGTTTATTTTCGACAATTCATAGTTCGCCCTGGACTTTATCACCTGGGCAAGCTGTTGTTCCCTCTGCAAAACCAGCATGTCGGTATTGAGCACCGCCAGTATCTGGCCTTTTTTAACCCTGTCGTTATAGTCCACATTGACACTTTCCACCCGGCCGCTCATCCGGGGAAGCACTTTGACCGTGGATACGGGGTTAAGGGAACCGGTGGAGGCTACGGTTTTTTCGATGTTTCCCCGCTCGATCCGGGTAAATTCGTATACCGGCCCTCTGCCCTCCCTCCGGCAGGAAGAGAAAATTAAAGGAATAATCAGTAAAAAATAAAGCCGCATGTATCTCCCTATATGATGCCCTATATGATAGATATAGCAATTTCCATGCCAGGCTGTTTTACCGCTTTTCGGCCTCCAAAAGGGCAAAAAACCATAAATCGGCTCAGGCCGGTGAGTAATAAGTATACAGTATGTTAAATATTTTTACACCCGGGGCCGAAACATTAGAGTTGTTCAATAACTTCAGTTATTGAACAACATCCGCTTAAAAACGCGATTTTGCAAGGCTAAAGCATGGCTTTAGCCTGAAAAATTGCAAGACTTGTTCAGTAACCAACCGGGTTACTGAACAAGTCTATTATAGACAGGCTCATTATAATAAGTTATGTGCTGCATCAAGGAGGAAAAAGGAGATGAAGCTTCTGATTGTGGATGATTCAAACATTATGCGCCGGGCAATTGAAAAATATCCGGCGAAATCAGTTCACCCTGGCGGGAACTGCGGCGGACGGAGAAGCGTCCCTGCAATTGTTTTCAAAACATTTGCCCCGATCTCATTACCCAGGAGATTTTTAAATACCTCAAGACCTTTAACGATGTACGTCCGAACTTTCTTACCGAGCCGATTCAGGCCGGACTG
Organism: Treponema sp.; assembly: GCA_031268245.1. Lineage (GTDB taxonomy): Bacteria > Spirochaetota > Spirochaetia > Treponematales > Breznakiellaceae > JAIRNJ01. Next base: position 8,388 of record JAIRXN010000210.1, read on the forward strand.
GGACTTGCCACCGGCATGGTATTCGCCGGGATCATCGGTTCGGTACGCCGCCAGGAGTATGCGGTTTTGGGAGACGCAGTCAACATTGCAAGCCGGCTGGAATCCCTGACCCGCTCTTCCCCTGCCAAAGTTCTTATGGATGAAGAAACCTATCTTGCCGTCAAAGACGTGTTTCCCGCCCGGCAGATATTCTCCGGCCAGGTTCGCGGAAGAGCCTGAACTCTCCTTCCGACTATCACCACAAAAATATACACTTATCAATTTTAAAGTATGATGGGAGGGTAGAGACAACAGGGACACAAAGAAATACTATGAAATTATGCTACTAACCATAGAAATCACGTGCCCCGTTGCCAGAGCCCCACCATAGTCCGAAACGGAAAAAAAGCAACGGCAAACAAAATTACCTCTGCAAAGACTGCGGCCGCCAGTTCATCAGCGACCAGGACATAATCTATCAAGGCTGCCGCTCCTGAGTGGTTAACCTGATCAAAATCATGCTTGTCCGGGGAATCGGCATTAGGGAACATCAGTACGGTGTTGAGCGTCAGCATCACCAAGGTCTTAAAAGTCCTCACATCAGGTACTTACCGGATAAAACCACGGAAATCTCACTATAATTGTCTTGAAATAGACGAGTTTTGGACGTATGTAGGAAAAAAGAAGAACAAAATATGGCTTATCTATGCGTACTACCGGGAAAGCGGAGAGATTGCGGCGTATGTCTGGGGGAAACGGGACATCAGACGGCTGAAAAGCTGAGGAAACGGATACAACGGCTGGGGATAAGGTATGGGCAGATAGGGACGGACAACTGGGATAGTTTTCTAGCAACCTTTAGAGAGGACCGCCATGTGGCAGGAAAGAAGCATACGGTGGGGATAGAGGGGAACAACTGCCGGCTAAGACATCGGGTAAGGCGGGTATTTCGGAAGACCTGTTGTTTCTCGAAGAGCATAATTAATCACTGGAAAGCGTTTAACACGGCTTTCTTTTACATCATTTACGGCTTTGTTTAAGGCCCATCATACTTTGTGGATCACCACCAGAATTTTTACAGATCTAATATAACTCTTTGTATTATAAAGAGTTATAAAAGCGGCTTTAGCCCCTAGGAGAATCGAACTCCTCTTTTAAGATTGAGAATCTCATGTCCTAACCGATAGACGAAGGGGCCGTGTAAAACATTCCCAAGAACATACTAAGGATCTGCGCAGATCCTTAGCGCTTTCCCCAAGGAGGATTCGAACCCCCGCAAGCAGATCCAGAGTACTAGCCCGGCTAGTATCTCTAGTGTCCAACAAGGAAATCTAACATTTCATATAATGGAAAAAAACGCATTTTTTTGTCAAGTACCCGCATTGCCTCAAAATTAATCTAGCCGAAAAGGGGCCGGTTCCTCAAATCCAAAACCTAGCCGAAATCAGACCGCTTGGGCCTGACCCGCCTCCTGACAGGAGGCCTGT
>JAIRXN010000111.1 GCA_031268245.1 Treponema sp.
TTGTTGGTCATGTGGGTAACAAAGGCGTCAAGACCCACCGAGAGGATATTGAAGGCAAGGAAAGGGCCTTTGGATGTTGCGGTGAGGAGCCTCAGTGCCCGTGCCCGGTCAATCTTGACAGGTTCAACGAGGAGATTCAGGGCGCCTGCCAATTCAGCCGCATCGGCCCCGTCATTCCCCGTGCCCATGGGAAGCCTCAGGACGGCACAGTGGGAAAGCGTTTCCGGTTTGGCCCGGAAGAGGCTGGTAAGCACTTCAAGACTTGTGCCGTCCCCTCCCGCGGTAATGATGAGGTGAAAGGGATGCCGCCCTGTCACGGCTTTTTCCCCAGCCTCAATTTCGTCGATAAGGGCGGCGGCGATCTTCGAAGCGTGTCCCGGGCCCGTGGTGAGTATCAGTCCGGGGGCAGGGCCGCCCTTTTCCTTTGAGCAGAGGGAAGCTCCTGCCTGCCTTGCGGGAAGAGACGCCGCCTTTGCCCTGTAAAGCTTCAGAGTTTCCTCGTGGCGCCGCCATCGCCTCTGAATGACGAATCCTCCGGCTTTCGGGTTGGTAATGATCGTAAAGCGGAGAACTCTTCCCGGCGCTGCAAGACAATGCCCGCAAATTTCCGCCATGGAAGCAGCGAAAAATTCAAAGTCCATATATATAGAATACCCCCGTTTTGATCAATTTACAATGACGATTTTATCATGACGGTTGAATCCTCCGGATCGAATCTTCCAGGTTGTACACGTCTTCCACGCCGTCCACCAGAATGGCGCCCATACCGGCTTCAAGCGACGGAAGGAGATCAATATCGTAACGGTCGCCTATCGAAACGCAGGAAGCCGCTTCGGCTTCAAGTATTTCGGCAGCCTTGAGGTAGAGGCTCTTGTGGGGCTTGGGGATACCCAGGGTATCGAGGCCCACGATGCGGGTTGAGGGAAAGAATTCCGCGGTTCCCAGGATGCCGAAAGTCCTCAGCGCAATGGACACGGTATTGTTTGTTACCACAGCCAGTTTATAGGAACGGGCCAGCCTTTCCAGGGTTTCCCGAAGGCGGGGATCGGGTTTGAGGTACAGTTCCGGTTTGTAATCCTCTTCCCGCCAGCGGATGTTTTCCGCCATGCTGACCCCGTAGTCCAGGATCACCTTACTGAGGGAGATCGTTTCCCCGCCGTGTTTCTTTGCCCATTCGGAACGGTAGACATCGGTTTCCTTTTTCATCTCCTCAAAAGTCTTCCCGTATCGCACGGCAAGCCTCACCAAAAGGGTATCTACCTGACTTTGGGCATAGACCGGGTGGGAGTAGAGAGTCATGTCCATATCAAAGAGAAGAGCCTTGGGCTTTTCCGGCAGACGGTAGATCTTCATTCCGTTTCCGGATCGAAAAGACTGTTTTGCAGGGGCAGGGGAGGCTGGGAGTCCGCCAGGAGTCTTGTGATGATCCCCCGGTTATCCAGCAGGGAGGAAACCGACTGGTTCTGGTGAAGCCGGGAAATAGTCTGGGCAAAGAGTTTCGAAATATCCACACTGATATACCACTCTTTTGTGAGCACCTCTTCCTGGTAGATCGCATTGGTACCGATGATCCGGTAGAAAAGCCCCTCCCGGTATGCCGTATCAAAGTACGTGATCGCATCCCCGGAAAAGAGAGGAAGGCTGATTGCAGCGATTACCTTGCCCGCTCCGCTTTCCTTGAGCATCTTCATGCCCTTGAGGAGGGTGCCGCCGGTACCCAGCATATCGTCGGCCATGAAGACTGTTTTTCCCCGTACATCCCCCAGAAGTTTAAGCTCCGTGATGTTGCTCTCCTGAGCGTTCCTGCTGAGCTTGGAGTAATCCCGTTCCTTGTAGAGAAGGTTAAGGGGCTTTTTGAGGGCATTGGCATAGAATTTATTCCGGTCTACCGCCCCGGTATCGGGGGAAACCACGACAAAATCGTCGTTGAGAATGCCGTCCATCATGGAAAGGCAGCGGATTGTCTGGTAGCTGGCATGGAGGTTTTCGAGCCGCATACGGTTGAAGGAAAGCACGATGTCCCTGGAATGAATGTCCAGGGTAATGATGTGATTCACCCCGAGGCTTTCGAGGATCTTTCCCACCCGGCTGGCGGTGAGACCCTCCCGTCCCTTGGCCTTGTGCTGCCGGGCATAGGGATAGGTGGGGAGCACCAGGGTGATATGCTCAGCCCCCGCGTGTTTGGCCGCATCCACGGTCACAAAAATGGTCATCAGATGGTCATTAACCGAAAGGATACGCTTGTCATCCCCCCCGGAAAAATTCACCGGGTAGCGGTTCTCCACATCCTGGACGATATAGAAGTCTCTTCCCCGGATCGATTCGAGGATCTCCGCCTTTATCTCTCCGTTGGGGAAGTGGGTAAACCGTGCCGGAATCTTGAAGCTGGGAGTACGGCATTTACCCTTGTCCTGGCCGCTATGGAGGGAATGGGAAATTACATCATTGACAAAATTGATGCGGCTTCCCGCCGTTTCCATATCCAAACAATAACGCCTTGCCAGGGCTACGGCCTGTTTTTTGAAGCTGTGGCGGTACATCTTTTTGAGATGGTTTATCATCTCGTCTGCAAAGACTTCACCGCCGGGACATGCAAGAACCGCCAGATTTGCCGATATAGTTTGTTCCATGGATGTCTGATCCTGCCACGGAAGGCCGTTCCGGGTCAAGGTATCGCATTTTACTTTCCGTGGTTCGCAAGCCTGGGTACATATCCCCGCGATTCAAGCCTCAATTCTCCAGAATGGTGATCTCCACCCTCCTGTTGCGGGAACGGTTCCGCTCCGTATCGTTGCCCGCAACCGGCCTGTCCGCCCCGTAGCCCCTGACAACAACTCTGTCCGCCTCGCGGACTTTTTTGCCGATAAGGTACTCCGCCACCGCAGCGGCCCGTTCCCGGGAAAGTCTGTTCCGGCCTTCGGCAGTACCGGCCAGAGCGGTGTGCCCGGCAATCAGTATATCCCGTTCCGGATAATGCAGCAGAATCTCTGCGATCCTGTCAAGTTTTGATTTTTCCTGCCGCAGTAATACTGCCGAATCCGCCTGGAACTGTACGTTTTCAAGGCTGATCGTTATCCCCTCATCATCCACCCTGACCGAGGCATCGGGAATATTGAGGTTGTTGATTTCCTCGGCTATCCGGCCGGCTACCCGGTTCTTGTCCATGTCTTCCGATTCCAGAAGCCTTGCCCCGGCAGTGCCCCGGTACTCTACGATTCGCCCGGTGGAAAGTTCAAAGATCATTCTGAAACTTTCGGTATAGGCGGCGGCCTGACCCGTCTCCCTGTCCCAGTAGACCGTCTGATCCGAAGCGCCCCTGATCCTCATGGGCCATACACTTCCCCGTACTGCCGGCATTTCGCTTAGGATCCGGTAGGAAACGGAAAAAGCCGGGTAGTTCCTGCCCTCCCATTCGCGTTCGCCCAGATACGTATAGTTCGCGTTAAAAGGGATACGGTAGGGCTCCTCTATGCCGAAGCTGTCCCGGAAATCGTGCATCTCATGGCCTTCGGCAGTCCAGGTTTCGCCGGGTTTAAGATCCCTGCCCGGGAAAACCGGTACATTACGCACCACCGGCATATAGTATTTTTTTTCAATATCAATATAGCCCATGGCATCCCGGATAAAGACCGAATCATACTCCCTCGACCACTGGAAACTCCTTGCGTTTCCCGCTCTTCCCACAGTCCTTTCGGAAGTCTGGAACACCGCCTCATGCCGGCCCTTGCCGTCTGTGACTTCCGTAACCTTTACCGCAATACGGTTGAGTATCTCCGATCTGTGGTTGAGCCTGTAGTCCAGGTATACATCCTCTTTTACGGTCGAAAGAATGCGGTATGTGTCCCCCTCCCGGTATCTATAGGCAAATTCTTCGGCGCCGCCGGGAAGGCTAAGGCCGAAAAAGATACAAGGCCACAGAAAGCAATAGATCCATTTTTTTCTCATACAACCTCCACGGTAATGCCCATATCCTCCATTATTTTCACCCATGAGTCTTCAATATTAGTATCGGTAATTACCATGTCCATCTTGTCCAAAGACGCAAAATAGGCCGGTCTGATACGGCCGAATTCCTGAGAATCCGCGGCGATGGGGAATGTTTGACTTCCTTCAGGGCTGGTGTTATTGTAATAACAAATAATGTGATTATATTCACAATTGAGAGGGTTTATATTCATGGATAAAGAAAAACTCTGGTCTTGCATCGATCATACTCTCCTCAAGCCGGCAGCCGGCTGGGAGGCAATTCGGACTCTCTGTGATGAAGCCGAGCGTTACCATGCC
>JAIRXN010000114.1 GCA_031268245.1 Treponema sp.
GAAAGCTGGTGGGAAAGCACCAGTTCAGGCGCATAGTATTGCGAAAGATAAGGGGCGGCGGAGAGGCTCATGGCGGCAAAACCGATTTGGAGAGAGGGAGCGGCAAAGACTTCAGCCTCCCCGGTTTCTTCCGGCCCTGCACAAGACGCCGCAGGCGGAGGGGAAAGATACGGGAGCAGGGCTTCCCGGCCCCCGGTTTTACGGGATCTGGGAGGGCCGAAAGCGCCGAAACGTTCCCCGGTAACGGCAAGGGCTTCCTTCATCCTTTCGGGTGAAACGCTTAGGTTTGCGATGAGTCCTGCCCCGGCAATCAGGGTATCCCTGATACGGGCGAGCCGGGCGGCAAGTTCGGCGGTATCCATGACCGCAAGCCGGTGAATAAAGGAGATCTGGGAGAGGCCGTTCCATATTTCTTCCACCATCCGGGTCCGGGAAAAATTCCTTCCGGATCGGGCCGAGGCATAGCTGTGGCCCATGGGAGCCAGGCTTGAGTCGGCGTCGTTTTTCATCTCCATAACCAGATCCCGGATGCGCCGCAGATCAGAAAAATCCGCCTCGGCGATGAGACGCAGGGCGAGATCGCTTGAGTCTGCAAATTTTTCATCCAAGGCCTTGAGTCTGAACACAAGCCAATCACGGCCCCTGATGTCGAGAATGCCTCCGGGCAGGGGAACTGCACAGCCTGAATATTCAACAGCCGAGCCGGTCTCAAGATACGCATTAAAAGCTCCGGCTGTCCGGGCCAAAAGACTGGAAACTTCCCCGTAATCCATACCGGGAAGCCCCAGGGATGTTACTACCCGGCTGAAAAGCGGCAGCCAGGGGTAATCTTCCGGGGGAAGGGTATCCACCGGAAAAGCCAGATCCAGATAGCTTATCCCGTTGGTATAGAGTTCATGAGCCAAAAGGGGAATGCCCCTTGCATCACAGATCTGCCGGTCTATCTTTTCCACTTTGGGGGAAAGATCCGTTCTTGAAAGGTGGGGAATACGTGCAAGCGCTTCCGGGCTGTCCCCTTTCTCCTGCCAGGCTTCAAGCCCGGCGTTTTTCTTTTCCAGAGCCTCAATTTCCCCTTTGGAGAGACCGGCAGCCTGAGCCATGAGGGCCGCAGCGGCTTCGTTCTCCTTTTTTTCAAGAAAATCCGCTTCCGGTTCCAGGATCACCAGGGCCCGGTGGGGATTATCGAGAAGGTACTTTTGGACGAGCCCTTCAAAGTAACGCGGTTCCAGAGCCGTCCGGCGCTTCACTTCCGCCATAGCAGGCTTGAAGAGAAGCCGTTCCCAGGGTTTTGCCCCATGAAGCCAGCCCTGCAGACTTTTTCTGAGCCATACCAGGGCCCAGGGACCGCCGGAACGCCGGATCTCCCGGTTTGAAAATTCCATGCCGAGCATGGCGGCCTCAATTTCCTCTGCGGGAATGCCCTCCCGGACAAGTTTTTCCAGAGCATCCATGATGATTTTTTCGAGATCCGCCGCGGAGGAGGAGTTTTCAAGACCACGGAGCCCTGCGGTAAAGACAGTTTCCCGTAATTCATCCTCAAAACCGGTACCGGGGGCCAGATCTTCCCCAAGGCCCGATTCAATGAGAATGCGTGAAAGGGGAGAACCGTCATGACCGAGAAGAATTTCCGTAAGGCAGGAAAGCGCCATGATTTCCGCAGTATCTGCAGGATCCGAGGAGCAGAGCCAGGAAAGAAAGGCGGTAGGTTTTAGCCCTGTTCCCGCGGGACAGGGAATCCGGTATTCCCGCTTCTCTTTCCAGCGGGGTGCGGCATGTATGCACGGGACTTCTTTCTCTGCGGAAATCCCTTTGAGGAACTTTTCATGAAGGAAGGCAAGTTGTTTTTCCGTGGAGATATTCCCCGCAAGGAATATCTTGCAGTTGGCCGGAGAATAGCGCCGGCGGTGAAATTCCTTGAGACCTTCCCAGCTTAAAGCGGGTATCTTTTCCGGATCTCCGCCCGATTCATACTCGTAGGGCGTACCCCTGAGCACGGACTTTATCGACCAGAGCCCCGCATAGGTGTCCGGGGACGAGTAGGCCCCCTTCATCTCGTTGTAAACCACCCCGCTGATGGAAGGAGGATTAGGTATAAAGTGATGCCCCTCCTGCATAAAGACCCATTCGGGCAGCAGGGGGTGAAAAACCGCATCCCCGTACACCGCCATGAGGTTAAAATAATCCCTTTCGTTTACGGAACTGGCCGGATATACGGTCTTGTCGGGGAAAGTCCACGCGTTGAGAAAGGTTTGCAGGCTCCCCTGGGCAAGAACCAGAAAGGCGTCTTTGAGGGGGTAGTTCTCCGAGCCGCAGAGAACCGAATGCTCCAGAATATGAGCCGCTCCGGCCGAATCCTCCGGGGCTGTGGCAAAGGCAAAGGCAAAAAGATTCTCTTCATCATCATGTAAGATGTGAAATACTTCCGCCCCGCTCTCCATGTGCCGGGCCCGGATGCCCCTTGCCTTGAGCTCTTCAAGCTCTACCGTATCAAGAATCTCAAACCCGCTTGTCTGTTCACCTTTATGCATGTTTATAGACCCTCAGCTATATATATTTTTTAACCAGGGTTTCGGCAATCTGCAGCGCCGAATCCCATTTTGAATCCATGGAACGGATCAGGGCTATCTGGTTCCGGCAGCGATCCAGATTGTGACCCGGCCGGGCGATCTGATAGTAATGATCCCCCTCAAGGTAATCGGTAAGGAAACGAAGGCCCATGATCTGGGCAAAACTCCGGCCCGATTCGGCAAGAAGCTTCCGCTCTTCGCTCTCCAGGAACTCCGAAGCCTCGGATAGATAGCCGTCCAGCAGGGCCTCAAAAAAGGCCGTATCAAATTCAACCCTGGAAAGATCCCGCTCATCCTCTTCCGCCCTGGTAGCCACGGTACGGATAAGATCACCCACATCGAAAAGACTCGTTCCGGGCATCACCGTATCCAGATCCACCACGGAACGGACTTCTCCATCCGTATCATCGATTAAAATGTTGTTCATCTTGGTATCATTATGGCAGATCCGCTCGGGGATGGAACCGTCCTTGAGAGAGCGGATCAGAATGGCCCCCCGTTCCTCATTCTCTCTCATGAAGGCAATTTCAGGCCCGGCTTCCTTCACCCGTCCACAGATGTCCTTCTGTACAGCCTCATAAAACCGGCGGTACCGTTTCTCCATGTGATGAAAATCCGGTATGGTCTCGTAGAGCCGCTTTCCGCCAAGGTCGGCAAGCTGTTTTTGAAACTGCCCGGCGCTTTTCCCCAATACCCGCGCTTCTTTCACGGAAGAGGCAAGTTCCAGACTGTGAGTCCCCTCGATAAAAAGGTAGGTCCGCCACCAGCCCCCCTCGGCATCCCTCAGCCAGGGCTTGCCGTCCCTGGAAGGAACAACGGTCAGTACCCGGCGGCTTATGTCTCCCGCTCCTGACAAACGGAGCTTTTCCGCAATATGACGGGTAACACGCTGTATGTTATCCATCACCTCGTCCGGGCGGGTAAAGACCTTTTCGTTGATCCGCTGATGAGTATAGCGCAGCCTCGTCCCCCCCTGATTCCAGGAGGAACGGAAGGTACTATTGATATGACCCGAGCCGAAAGCTTCAGCGGACTCAAAATCCCCGTAAATGGCAAATTGATGTATCACTCCCCGCAAGAGGGACAGTCTGTCTGTTTCCATCATATTACACTCTATTTTATAACATCTTCATCGTCCAGCATGACGATCTGCCCTTCTTCCCGGCCCCTGCGGAACCATTCGAGGAAATTCCGGGCCGCCTGATCGGCATCCTGCCTCCTCACCGCACCCATGATCTCCATCTCTTCCCGGATAAGGGCACGCCGCGAAGATGACACATTGGAGAGAACTTTCTCCGTAAAACCCTCGCTGCGGCCCTTGAGGAGCAGGGCAATATCCTTGTCTTCCATGGAGGAAAGCTTGAACCGGAGGGGTTTATTCTCCATCTTGATCGCGTCTTCCAGGGTATAGAGCCGTTCCCTCAGTTTCCGGCTCAAATCCGGGTCCGCGCCGGAAAGTTCGTCCAAAAGCTTGTCCCCAAAGCTGATATCGGACCGTTTGAGGATGGCTGCCAGCGCTCCCATGCCGTCAACGGAGGCGGAATCGTCGCGGCCTATGTTTCTTACCTTTTCCCGCAGTACCTCCGCCACTTTTTCGAGCACCTCGGGGAGTACCTCTCCCTGCCGGGCGATGCACATGACAATGTCCAGTTTCCGCTGCCCGCTTAACCGGGCAAGGGCCGCCGCGGATTTTTCCGGGCTGAGCCGGGAGAGCACCAGCGAAGCCGCCTGGGGAACTTCATCCCGGAGAAGGAAGGCTATCTGTTCCCCGGAAAAATCTTCAAGAAAACCGAAAGGGCTGCCGCTTTCCGGCGGCACAGCCTTTCTAAAGATCTCCTCGCCCTTTTGGGGCCCGTAGGCCGCATAGAGAAGCCGCCTGGCAGCTTCGGGGCCTCCCGGAAGAGCCCCCCGGGCGGTATAGGGATCGGAGAGGAGCGAGCGGAATTCATCAAGACCCGACTCTGATTCTTCAGGCCCGATGCTCTCAATTGAAGCAATCTCGGCGCTGATAGCTTCAACCTGGGAAGGGTCAAGCCTGGAAAGGATCTCCGCGCCCCGGCCGCTCCCGATAAGGATGAGAAATTTGGCCGTCCGCCGGTATTTTGACTCGGGGGATTCTTTCCGCCTCTGATTATCTTCATTTGAAAGCTTTACGAATGCTCCGCTCTTGTCTTTTTCCATCGGAATCCATTATGCTTTTTTTGTCTAAAAAATAAAAGACAGCCGGGACTGTTCCAAAACTTCAGTTTTTAGCCTTCTCCGTTAAAAATTAAGCCATTAGGGTGTAGTTTGACAGCATTTCATTTGTAACATCTATGTTATGAGAAAAGAATTTTTTGATAAGGACGGAGGAAGCTCGGGCGCCTTTACAGGCGGCATTGTCCGGCGACGGGAAATAACCCTCCTCCAGCACAGGGCCTATGAACTTTTGGAGCAATATCAGAAGGCCACCGACTCCGTGATATCGGTTCTCGATCAGGATGGGCAGGCTACTGAAGAGACCGATTATAAAAAAACCGTCTCCTTTTGCGAATTCTGCAGACGCTACTCGGAAAAGAAAAACTGGGGCGAACATGAATATCCCTGTACTGCCATGCATATCCAGGCTGCCGCCGAATCCCGGCGCAGAGGAGGTTCCTATATCTATCTCTGCAATCTGGGTTTCCTTTTCTGGACGAGTCCGCTTCGCCTCGGTAACCGTTCCGCCGGCTCTCTGACAGCCGGAACAGTAATCGGTACCGATAAACAAACGGTTGCCGAAAAAATGTACGAGTACTGTAAGGGCGGCATGTCCGGGGAAGAGATTCTTTCCATGCTGGGCAATATCCCGGCACGGAGTCTTGCCGTTGTAAAGGATCAGGCCCGGCTTTTGAGACTCTGCGCGGAAGAAATATCCACCCAGAACACTACGGAATCCGCCGGGAAGCTTGAAAATTCCACCGGTTCTCCCAGAACTTCCGGGGACATATACCCCCTGAGCCTGGAACGCTCCCTCCTGGCGGCTATCAAGCGGGGAGATCACCAGCAGGGGAAAAAACTCCTCAAGGATCTGCTGCTTCCCGGAGATATTGAATTCCTCCGTTTCAGAACCGCCGAACTTGCTACCCTGTTCTCCAGGGCCGCTTTCGAAGCGGAAGGCGGCGGGTGGACTGCTCCTGAGGCCGCCGATGTCCGTTTCAGGAAAATAAGAAACGCCAAAGACCGGGAAGAGCTTCTGGACATTCTCTCCACCCTGATTGCCGAAATAGGGCCGCAGCTCTTCGCCTTCCGGGGAATCCGCCATGCATCTGCCCTGAGGAAGGCAGAGCGCTTTCTTTGGGATAACTGCGACAGAAAACTAAGCCTTGATGAAGTTGCCGGAATATCGGGGCTTTCGGCGCCATACTTCAGTACAGTCTTCAAGGAAGAGATGGGAGAATGTCTGTGCAATTATATTAACCGCCTGCGTTCCGAAAAGGCCGCGGCGCTTCTGCTGGAAAGTTCCATGTCCATTAGCAAGATCTGTAATGTCTGCGGCTTCAAGGATCAAAGCTGGTTTTCCAAAATTTTCAAGGAATACATGGGAATGAGCCCCGGAAGATACCGGGAATCTTCCAGTCATCAAAGGAGATCACCGTATCTGGATTTTCAAAATCACTAAAAGGGTGAGCCGATTCCAAAACCGGGCGATAGGGATAAGGATTGCAAAACATGGTAAGCGAAGTTCGAAAAGGCAGCGCGAAAAGGAAGGTAAGCAAAACTAACCCGGTTCTGCAGAAAGCGGCAAAGGCATTAACCATGTACGCCCGGGCAACCGGGGCCATGGTATCGGTTCATGATGAAAACTACCTTCCCATTCCGGAAAACATGTGCAGTATTACTTCCGATCGCAGCATGTGTATGCATTGTACCAAATACCGGGCCAAAACACATATAAAAACCCCTGGGGATTTCCGTCTGAATCCCTGCAGAGAGCTGCATATTAACGGGATGAAAAAATCGGATCAGCTTGAAGGATCATACATCTATATGTGTGAACTGGGATTCGTCTTCTGGGTCAGTCCGGTATATTCCGAAGATAAATTTATCGGCGCCCTTCTGGGAGCAGGGGTTTTGGGAGAGAACAATATACAGGAAGACGCACGGCTTGCCCTTATGAACGGCATGCCTGAAAACGAATTCAAAAAACTGATTTCCTCTTTCCCCCGGGGAGACATCAAAAAAATAAGGGCGCTGGCGGAGATGCTGCTGCTCTGTGCAAAATCCGTGTCCCGCAAAAGCAGCGTCTATTTCGACACCCTAAAACGCAGAACAGAACAGCAGGAGGCGCTGCAAAAGAAAATGGACGAATTCCGGAATAATTCCGGGGTAAAAATCCAACCTTATCCTCTGGACAAGGAAAAGAAGCTCCTTGCATGCCTGCGGAACGGAAACCGGGGAAACGCCCTCGCTGTCCTTAACGAGTTTCTGGCGGAACTAAGCCTGGGAAACTCAGGCAATTACCGCTTTATCCAGCTTCAGGCCAGTGAACTGGTGGTAGTTCTGTCGCGATCCGATATTAACACAGGGTTGAACGAGCAGTCGCTTCTGGAAATAAGTACAAACTATATCAGAAAAATTCAGGAAGCGGAGGACATGAATGCATTGACGGATACTATGTACTCCATAATTGAAGAAATGGCTTCCAGGATATTCTCCTTCCAGGGAGTTCAGCATGTCTCGGCCCTCAAGCGTGCGGAACAGTATATACGGGAAAACTACACCCGCAAGATAAGCCTGAGAGAAATTGCCGGTGTTTCAGGACTTTCCGCCCCCTACTTTAGTACGATCTTCAAAGAAGAGATGGGAGAAAATTTCTCAAGCTACCTAAACCGTTTGCGGGTGGAAAAAGCAGGAAAACTGCTGCTGGAAACGGATCTTTCCCTCTGCGACATATCCTGTAACTGCGGGTTTGAAGATCAGAGCTGGTTTTCCAAAATCTTCAAGGCATACACAGGTTCCAGCCCCGGCAAATACCGCCAGCAGGGGGGAATTTCCCTGTCCGAAATAACCGAAGAGAATCTGTCCGAGGGAGTGATACGGCAGCTTGCCGATGAGAATCCGGCGCTAAGTCCTGACTAATGCGGTTGTTACCGCGGCGGCTTATCCGTTGCCACTCTAATGGAAGGCAGTCCGGGGCTGTTTCGGGAAAAGGCGCAGGCCCGGCGGGCGGCTTCGGCAGGGAGAGTGGCGAAGGCGCAGAATTCCTTCATTTCGATGGAGTCTACAAGACGCCCCGGAACACCGCCCGCCCGAATGAGGAGGGAGACCACTTCACGGGCTCCGGCGCCGTGGCCCCGGCCCAAACCCACATATACTCTGGTTTTTCCATCCTGCGGGGAATGGGCGCCTTCTTCAAATCTGCCTTCGCGGCGCCGGCCTTCTCCGCCGCCCCGTGGTACACGGGACTCTTCCTCAAAAGCGCCTTCACGGCGGCGCCCTTCAAAACGACGGCTTTCAAAACCTTTGCCCCTCCGCCCCGGTTTCTGGAAAGACTGTCTAAAATCCTCTTCGGTAAATTCCGTTACCGTTCCATAGCGTGAAGGATCCAGATGTTCGCCGTAATGGGCGGTGATGAGCGCTTCCAGAGCCCTTTCGGCTCCCAGTTCCTCGACCAGTTGGGTGCAGACCTTGCGGATATAGGGATTGAGGCTTAAAGACAGGGCCTCTTCCGCAGGGGCGGCGGGCGGAGTATCCTGAATAAGGGCATTCTCAGCATCCGGCGCCGCGACTTCGCCCGGTGTCGTTTCATTACCCGGATCAGGCTTGTCAAGCGGGCCTGCGGCTTCCATCACTTCGCCCACAATCCGGCGGCGGAGGGCCTTCATCACCGACTTCACCGAGGGGACCTGAGTCCAGACGATGGCGCTCCCCAGTACCCGTTCCATGCTGTGGGAAAGGGCCTTCATGCGGCCCCGCTCCGCAGGCAGTGCGAGACTCACGGCCTTTCCCCGCCTTCCGGCCCGGCCGGTGCGCCCGATCCGGTGGACATACGTCTCCCTGTCGTTGGGAAGATTCCAGTTGATCACATACTCGAGCCTTTCAATGTCCAGGCCCCGTGCGGCCACATCGGTAGCCACCAGGATCTTGGTATGCCGGGCCCGGAAACGCCGGAGAGTCCGTTCCCTGGCTTCCTGGCTGAGATCTCCGTGAATAGCCTCGGCAGTGTAACCTGATTCCACGAGCCGCCGGGCCAGTTCATCGGTTTCCACCTTGGTAGCGCAAAAAACAAGGCCGTAAAAATCTTCGGCCTGGTCGATGATCCGCTTGAGGGCTTCAAGTTTGTCTTCCCGCTTCAAAACCAGGTAATACTGATCCACCGCGGGCTTTTCATCCTCGGCCGGAGCCGGATCTTCGAGAACGTCAACTTCCCCGATATGGGTACGGACTACCCGGAGTATGGGCTCCGGCATGGTAGCCGAAAAGAGGGCCACCCGGCGCTCCGGTTTGACCGCTTCCAGGATCTTTTCCACATCCTCAAAGAAACCCATGTCGAGCATCTCATCGGCCTCATCCAGAATGAACCAGTCAACAGCGCCGAGATCGAGAACCTTCCGTTCCATAAGATCCATGATACGCCCCGGCGTACCCACTACTATCTCTACCCCCCGTTTCAGATCGAGAATCTGAGTGCGGATAGAGGCGCCTCCGTACACGGCGGTAATTCTGGGAGAAGGCCGGGGATTGAGGGAGGCAATTTCCCTGGAAACCTGGAGGCAGAGTTCTCTGGTAGGGGTAAGAATCAAGGCCCTGGGCGCATGGCCTGCGGTCGTAAGCTTTTCTACCAGCGGAATGCCAAAAGCCGCCGTCTTTCCGGTACCGGTACGGGCCCTGACGATAAGGTGGCCCTCATCCGCCATGAGCCGGGGCAGGGCAATGCTCTGAATGGGAGTGGGAGCGCTAAAGCCTTTTTTTTCAAGACAGGAGAGTACATCCTGGGAAAGCCCGAAAACCGAAAAGGCGGAAACGACGCCGGTTGAGACATCGGATTCTGTATTATTTGTCATGTAATTCTATAATATGGTATTATCTGCGAAAAGTATAGGCATAAAAAAACCGCCCGCGGAGCGCCGAAGGCGGCTTTGGATTCAAAACTAAAACTACTTGCCGGATTCCGAAACTACAGAAAGTTCGGTTTCCTTGTCGAAGTAGCGGGCTTTCTCCATGTGGGGCTCGAAGTGGGCAGTATCGCCTACCTTGAAGGCGTGATGAGGTTCGGTCCTGGCTACCAGGGGCTGGGTTTCTGTGGTCAGCCAGAGATGAATGTCGGCGCCCAGAGGCTCAACCACGGTGATCTTTACCGGGAAGCTTGTGGCGCTGGCTTTCTCTGTAAAGGTAAGATCCTCGGGGCGGATGCCGAAAAAGACCTCCTTGCCCACATACCTTTTAAGGAAGTCTTCATGTTCTTTGACGGGCTTTACCTTGAAGGAGCCTTCATCCAGAACAATGGAACCGCCTTCTTCGCTTACCTTGACGGTGAGGAAGTTCATGGGCGGGGAGCCGATAAAACCGGCGACAAACTTGTTGATCGGCTTGTTATAGAGTTCCAGAGGAGCGCCGATCTGCTGAATTTTACCGTCTTTCATAACCACAATCTTGTTGGCCATGGTCATGGCTTCCACCTGGTCATGGGTAACGTAGATCATGGTGGCGTTGAGGCGGAGATGGAGGCCGGAAAGCTCGGCGCGCATCTGCACACGGAGTTTGGCGTCCAGGTTGGAAAGGGGTTCGTCAAACAGGAAGACCTTGGGATTCCGCACGATGGCCCGGCCGACCGCTACACGCTGGCGCTGACCGCCGGAAAGAGCCTTGGGCTTGCGATCCAGGAACTTTTCAATGTCCAAAATACGGGCCGCTTCGTGAACCCGGCGGTCAATTTCATCCTTGGGGACTTTCTTGATCCGGAGCCCGAAGGCCATATTGTCATACACCGTCATGTGGGGATAGAGGGCGTAATTCTGGAAAACCATGGCGATATTCCGGTCTTTGGGGGGAACGTCGTTCATCAATTCGCCGTCGATATAGAGTTCGCCTTCCGTGATGTCCTCAAGACCGGCGACCATCCGGAGAGTAGTTGACTTACCGCAGCCTGAGGGCCCTACAAAGACGACGAATTCCTTGTCCTCTACCACGATGTTGGCATTGTCCACCGCCCGGACATTGCCTTCGTACACCTTACTGATGCCTTTTAATTCTACTTTTGCCATATTCTGGCCTCCCTTTAGGGTTAATTTATATTTTCATGATAAAGCCGGAACGGGGATCTGTCAAGGAAAAATTTTTGGCCCGGAAGGGATAATTTGAAATGATCCGCGATATGTGCTATGGTTGGAGTCAGAGATGCATAGAAACATGCGTTATGCTTAACCGGAGGATGAATTTTGATGAAAA
>JAIRXN010000143.1 GCA_031268245.1 Treponema sp.
GGTTAGAATTGGTAACACCAACAAAAATGTGGTAGTAGACCCCACAGTTAAATAATTTCCTTGCAGAACGAACCTCGTAAACTTATGTAACACTTACACGATACCTCGCCCTTCAGGGCAAGGAGGTTCATTCTGCAGCGATGCGGTAAATGGCTTCTACGTCTTTTTCATTAAGCGAGCGGTACTGGCCCAGGGGGCCGAATTTGACTGCCCGTTTGGACATTTCGGGGATGCGGGAGGGGTCCAGTTTAGCATCGGCGAAGCTTACCGGCAGGCCGATGGAATGCCAGAAATTCTTGATGCGGAAGATTCCTTCGAGGGCGGCCTGCTTGTAGTCGTAGAAGGCGCCGTCCACTCCAAAAACCTTGGCGGCAAAACGGGCCATCCGGGGGGTATCTACATCTATATTGTACTTCATCCACGCGGGGAATATGATCGAAAGTCCGGCGCCGTGGGCTATATCGAAGAGGGCGGAAAGTTCGTGCTCTATGGCATGGCTTGCCCAGTCGCCGATGCGGCCTGTGGAGAGGAGGTTGTTATGGGCGATGCTTCCTGCCCACATGATCTCGGCTCTGGCATCATAGTCCCTTTCGCCACCCGAGAAGATCTTCCGCGCGTTGCGAATGATGGCCCGCAACGTTCCTTCGCAAAGTTCGTCGGTAAGTTCCACATGCTTCTCCGGGGTAAAGTAGCGTTCCATGATATGAGCCATCATGTCACAAACTCCCGCGGCGGTTTGATAGGGAGGCAGGCTGTATGTCAATTCAGGATTCAGGATTGAAAACACCGGCCGGATGCACTCTTCGTTTACCGACTGTTTCCAGGGCCCGCGTTCATCGGTGATGACCGACGAAATGCTGCTCTCGCTTCCTGCTGCAGGAATGGTAAGGATGGTGGCGACGGGCAGGGCCTCGGCGGCTGTCTTCTTATGATCATAGAAATCCCAGACGTCCCCGTCATAGAGGGCGCCTATGGCGATAGCCTTTGCGGAATCAATAACGGAACCGCCGCCCACTGCCAGAATAAAACCAAATTTCTCTTTCCTGGAGATGTCCACTCCTTCGTAGACTTTGGAAAGACGGGGATTCGGTTTTACTCCGTCCAGCTCAACCCACTCGACTCCCGCCTGTTTAAGCGACGATTTTACCTTGTCGATAAGGCCGGATTTAAGCGCCGAACCGCCTGAATGGTGGAGCAGAATTTTTTTGCTGTATTTGGCAACCTCCGCTCCTGTCTGCGCCTCGGTATTCTTGCCGAAGATGATCTTTGTACGGTTATGATACTCAAAATTTTGCATGCAGTTACCTCTTTCAAATAAGATGATTCATTGAGCTTGCTCCAAAAATTTAAAAATTCCGGAACGACCCTATTATAAGTTTTTTCGTCAAAAGGGACAAGGAAGCCTTTGAGGCGTTTTCAAAACTGATTGCATTACGGGCCATTGACGGTTTCCGGCGGGATCTAATAGAATATCCGCATGGCTATACAACTATCCCCCCGGCAGGTTCATCTGGACTTTCATACCAGCGAACATATTCCCCTTGTCGCGCCGGAGTTTGACGCGGCTTCATTCGCCAAAACCGTTAAAGATGCCCACATCAGTTCTATTACCGTCTTTGCCCGATGCCACCACGGCTGGCTTTACTATCCTTCAAAGAAATTTCCCGAACTGATACACCCCAATCTGGCGGACAAGAACCTCCTTGTGGAACAGGTACGGGCCCTTCACGAAGCCGGGGTGCGCTCTCCGGTGTACATCACCGTCCAGTGGGATTACCATACGGCCGCTACCAGGCCGGAATGGCTCATCCGCAAACTTGACGGTTCCCACGAAGGGGGGCCCTTTACGGAACCGGGGTTCTATCAGTCTCTCTGCGTAAATACCGGGTACTACGAGTTCCTCAAGGCCCACACGGAGGAAGTCTGCGAACTCCTGGGACAGGAACTGGACGGTATCTTTTTTGACATCGTGGGCATCCGCCCCTGCTGCTGCGCAAGCTGCCGGGCGGAAATGAAACGCCTGGGAATCAACGCGGCAGACGAGGAGGCGGTTCGCGGTTTCGCCAAAACCGTGCTTACCCGGTTCAAACGGGACATGACCGCAGTGGTACGGAAGTACAGCAAGGACTGCACCATTTTTTACAATGCCGGGCATGTGGGCCCCTGTACCAGGGACAGCGCCGATGCCTATACCCACTTCGAACTTGAAAGCCTCCCTTCGGGCAGCTGGGGCTACCAGCACTTCCCGGTTACTGCCCGTTATGCCCGCAAGCTGGGGTTGGACTGCATGGGGATGACCGGAAAATTCCACACCGAATGGGGGGATTTCCACTCCCTCAAAAACCAGGCCGCCCTGGAGTTCGAGTGTTTCAGGATGCTGAGTTACGGCTTCGCCGCTTCCGTGGGAGACCAGCTTGAGCCCAGAGGGATCCTCAATCCCGCTACTTACCGCCTTATTGGCAGTGTGTTCGGCCCCTTTGAAGAGAGGGAGCCCTGGGCGCGGCCCGCCGTTCCCCTGGTCGAAGCCGCCCTCTTCACCTCTGAATCCCCCCTGGCGGAACACAAAATGCCCGAAGACATCCTGGGCGCAGCCCAGCTTCTGGAAGAACTGGCTCTGCAATTTGACATCCTGGACGAAACCATGGATCTTTCGCCCTACCGGCTGGCTATATTGCCCGAAAGCTTCCGTCCGGCGCCGGATTTTGAACGGAAGCTGGAAAGCTTTGTGGCCCGGGGCGGCGCGGTCATCGCGTGCGGCAAGGCCATGCTGTCCGGGGACAACAGGTTCCCCGCCTGTTTCGGCGCCGGGTATGAGGGGGAGAATGAATGCTACCCGGACTTCCTCATCGCCCGGGGGGAACTGGCCGGAGGGCTTGAGCCGGATAACGAATACGTGATCTACCAACAGGGCCTGCATATAAAGGCCGATGCGGACAAGACTTTGCTCTGTGCCCGTTCACCCTATTTTCCCCGGAAGGGAGACCGCTTCTGTTCCCACCGCTATACCCCGTCCGCCGGGGGAAAGCCCTACCCCGCGGCGGTAAGGAACGGGAATGTCCTGTACTTCAGCCATCCCCTCTTTACCCAGTACCGGCGCAATGCGCCGCGGTGGTGCAAAACCCTGATCTCCAACGCCGTAGATCTCCTTTTACCCCACAGGCTGACGAGGCATAACGGTCCTTCCACTCTGACGGTTTCCGTGCTGGAACAGGCTGAAAAAGGGCGCTACTCCGTCCACCTTCTGTCCTACATCCCGGTACGCAAGTCCGCGACCATCGACATCATTGAAGAACGGACCCCTGTCCGGAACCTCACCCTGGAACTGCAGCTCCCCAGGAAGCTTAGCGGGGCCCGGCTCGTACCTGAAGGCACGGAGCTTCCCCTGGGTGAAGACAATCGGGTGACCATTCCCCTTGTCGATGGATACGCCGTCCTGGAACTTCCGTTTAAAACGTAACCGGGTTTTGCAAGAAGCTCAAAGTACACTCTGCAAAAACTGCCGGGTTCTATCGTTGACCGGTTTACTGAAAATCTCTTTGGGAGGGGCTATTTCAAGAATTGCTCCATCGTACATAAAGACTACCCTGTCCGCTGCTTCTTTTGCAAAACCCATTTCGTGGGTTACCACCAGCATGGTCATACCGGCGCTTGCAAGACTCTTCATTACCGAAAGGACTTCCCCCACAAGTTCCGGGTCAAGAGCGCTGGTTGGTTCGTCAAAGAGCATTATCTTAGGTTCCATGGCAAGGGCCCTGGCAATGGCAACCCGTTGCTGCTGACCGCCTGAAAGCTGGCTGGGATATGAGTCGATCTTGTCCCCCAGCCCCACCCTCTCGATGAGGGCCTTCGCTTTCTCCCTGGCTTCTTTTTCAGGAATCTTCCGCACATGGGCGGGAGCCATGCATACATTTTCAATCACAGTCCTGTGGGGAAAAAGGTTGAAACGCTGGAAAACCATGCCGACTTCCAGGAGGGATGCGTGTCTCTCCTGGGCATGCATCTTTACATGGTTCACCCCGTCCTTGCAGTCGAAGAGAAGCTTGTCCTCTATATAGATTTTGCCGTCGTCTATGGCCTCAAGCCGGTTAAGCGAGCGCAGGTAAGTGGATTTTCCCGCGCCGGAAGGCCCGATGATGCAGACCACTTCCTGCTGTTCCACGGTGAGAGACACATCCTTGAGAACCCGGAGAGACCCAAAGGACTTGCACACTCCTTCTGTTTTAATCATTGACATGGGCAGGCTCCGTATTATTCATAAATCGAATACTTCTTTTCCAGTTTGTGAAAGACATAGGTAAATACCGCGGTAATGATGAGATAGAGTATCATCGCCGGAATATACACCATCGCCGAGGCTGTAGACGACGAAATCGAACGGGTAACCTTGGTTATATCGGTAAGCGCGATGATGGAAACCAGGGACGCATCTTTCAGCACCATGATGAACTCGTTGCCCACCGGCGGGATGAGCCGTCTGATGGACTGGGGCACAATCACAAGACGCATGGTCTGGGCATAACTCATGCCGAGCGCCCTGGAGGCCTCGAACTGGCCCTTGTCGATGGACTGAATAGCCGCCCGGATTATCTCCGCGCAGTAGGCCGCAGAGTTGAGCCCAAAGGCGATGAAGGCAGCCGCAAAGCGGTTGTTGATCGTCAGAAGAGGCGTTATCTGAGGGAGGCCGTAGTAGATAAAATAGAGCTGCATGAGGAGCGGCGTTCCCCGGAAAAAGAAAACATAGCCTGAACACAGCCTGTTAAGCCATGCTTTCTTTGACATTTTACCCAGCGCCAGAAAGAGGCTCATGATCAGCCCCGCGGAAACCGCAACGACAGTCAGCGAGATGGTGATCCTGGCCCCGTCCAGCAAGGGCGGTATCCAGCCAAGGACTTTTTGCACGTGTATTTCCTTTACGTCAATATCCCGGGCCGGGCAAAACCCGGCTTTTTATGGAACGCCTTACCTTACCGAAGAAACAACATCTGTTCCGAAAACGGTCTGGGAAATTCTTTGCAGAGTACCGTCGGCATAGAGTTCGTCAAGAGCCTTGTTCAGGGCATCGGTGAGGGCGTTGTTGCCTTTCTTGAGACAGATTGCCAGCACTTCATCATTACTTACCTCTGCGGTAATAAGGAAGGGATTACCTGCCGGGGCAAGATAATCCGCGGCTACTACACTGTCAACAAGGATAACATCGACGCGATTGAGCCTCAGTTCGTCAAAACAGTTCATCACCTTGTCGTATTCATAAACTTCAACTTTTGCCCCCGTCCTCTCGATCCACTCGGTGGCCATGGTGTCGGAGGTGGTTTCCGCCTGGTAGGTAAGGCGCAGACCCTTCACATCTTCCAGGGAAGCGGGTTTAACCGCGGAATCCTTGCGCACCACGAGAAGCTGGGAATTTGCGATATAGGGCTTTGTAAAATTGAACATGGTCTCCCTTTCTTCGGTATAGGTTACCGATGACATGATGCAGTCATACTTGCCCGTATCAACACCCGCAAAGATCCCGTCCCACGCGGTATCGACAAATTCAACTTCCAGACCCATCTTGGCGGCAATAGCCTTTGCCATCTCCACATCAAAGCCGATGGGAGTTTTTCCGTCGTCTGCAAAGTACTCCATAGGGGGATACCCGATTTCCATACCCACCGTCAGGACGCCTTTTTTCATGGTAAGCCCGCCTGAGGCTTGAGACCTTCCTCCGGCATACACTCCGCCTGTCACAATCAGAACAGAGAGTACCGCCAGGAAAATACCTTTTAACTTCATCTTTTACTCCTTCCTTTTTCTATACAAAGATAAAGAATTATACCTTTTTTCACTTCTGTGCGTCAATAAAACTATTCGCTACCGGGTCTTCCGGGTCAAGTTCCAGAACGATACGAAAAAAATCATGCGCCCTGTCTTCGTCTCCGGTTTTCATGGCAAGTACCCCCAGATTGGAGATGATCTTTATGTTTTCGGGATCTTCCCGCAGCGCGGTTTCCAGTTCCCGCCGGGCGCCTTCATGATCTCCGCTTTCCATGAGGCATATAGCCAGTTCATTGTGAATATCCCTGAGGCTTTCATCGGCATCCGCTCCCAGTTCCAGAGCCTTGCCCAGGGCCGCCTTTCCGTCTTCCCAGCGGCCCAGTTTCCGCAGAGCCCAGCCCAAAAGGAACCATGCGTTTCTTACCGAGGGGTAACGTTCCAGAAAGCTGCGTATGCCGGGAAGGGCTTCCTCTTCCCTGCCGCCGCGTACCAACAGGCATGCTTCCCGGTAATCATCATCTTCAAGATGATTTTCTTCTATTTTTTTGAGCATAGCCCTTGCTTCGGCAATTTTTTCAGCCGCAAAAGGGCCGTCCTCTTCTTCGCCTTCCGCCCCGGCATCCTCATCTTCAGCGTCATTGTCCCTGTCAAAGGGCAAAAGCTCTTCCGCAGACTTAAGATAACGGGAAAGGCAGTCCCTGGAACGGGAAATCTCACCCTGCTTCATAAAAAAGAAGGCTCCGTTGAAAAGCCCGGCCGGAAAAGGAGGTTCCAGAGCCACCACGGCATCCCAGGCTTCCGCCACATCATCGCTGCCTCCGGCCCGTTCTTCCAATACCAGCGCACGGTTATAGAGCACCAGGGGATCTTCCGGATAGAGGCCTTCCAGCGCGTCGAGAATCTCCAGGGCCATATCAAAATCCCTGTTCCGGGCCTTGAGAATGGCAGCTTCGGTAAATTCCTGCCGTATATGGGGCTTCGCCGCAAGCACAAGACGGCGATAGTAACTGAGCCGGGCCGCATCAAGGGAAAAAGGAGAAGGATTTGAAAGAATGCGCAATGCGGCGGAGAGGATCATCTCCGCACTGAGATCGGCGCTTGCGGGCTTTCCTCCGCCTTCGGGGATCTCCGCGGGGAGGGGAATGGAAGGATCAAAGACAAAATCTTCCCCTTCATGATGATGAGCATGCCTAAAAAAAGCGGCAAATTCCTTTCCTGCAGCAGGAGGAATTTCTATAAATATAATGGAAGTTTCTGTTTTCATGGCTTACGGCGCTTTGGTTTTACTTCTTGGGGATAACAAGATCGAACATGTCATTTCCGGAGCCTGAGGCAGGCTGGGGAGCTTCAGGGGGCGCAGGCGGAACCTTCGCGGGAGCATTTTGGACTTCCGCGGGCGGAGGAGGAACAACCGGGGCAGGAGATACAGCGGGAGCAGGAGACGCGGGGGCAGGAGATGCGGAAGGGGCGGGGCGGGGGGCGGCATTCTTTTCCGCTTCGGCAGAGATCTGCCTGCTATCCGCCCGGACAGTACCTATAAAGTCATTAAAACGGATCTTGTACCCCATGGGCACCGCCGCTTCATCATAGAGAATGGCCAGAGCCAGAAGATCATTCCGGCCTTCCACTGCTTCCGCACGGACAAACTTCCCCCGGAGCAAAAAACTCTCCCTGGGATCATCAAAGTCGAGCCGGAGAGCCGATTCCTTTCCCACGAGGAATTTCGCCACCCCCATCATGATAAGCTTGGCGCCGGAAAAAGAAATATCCCGAAGTATACATCTGCGGGGCACTCCCTGGATAAATACCGCGCTCTCCTTGGCAAGCAGTTTGAGCTTCCTCTGGGTATCGGCAGTAATGAGTATCCGTTCTTCCTTCCGTTTGG
This sequence comes from Treponema sp., assembly GCA_031268245.1. Lineage (GTDB taxonomy): Bacteria > Spirochaetota > Spirochaetia > Treponematales > Breznakiellaceae > JAIRNJ01. Next base: position 7,640 of record JAIRXN010000143.1, read on the forward strand.
CGCTGTTCATGTTGGCGTCCAGGAGCCGCCCCATGATCTCGATAAGGTCGTCCGGCGGCCGCTGGGTAAACTGCAGGGTGAACAGGGCTACATCTTTGGAACCGCCATAGGGAGCATAGTTTACCGACTTGGAAGACACAAAAAAGGTTACCGGATTCCCCGTATCCACGCTTTTAAAGCTGAAACGGAGGCTCACCATGTTGTTGGCCTGCTGTAGTTTCTCGATAAGCCCGCTCTTGATATTGGCAACCACCCTGGCTCCCTCAAAAGATGATGAATACACCACACAGGGCCAGAAATCGCTTACGCATTTGAGATGTACATGCTGGGTCAAAAGCCCGGTTACCTGGATAATTTCTTTGGTAAAGGTAACATCTATACTCTTAAAGCGTTCATAGTAGAGAGTTATTTTCTGACTTGTTATCAATGCCATTGATATTACTATAAAACAGAGAAGCGCTGTTATCAAGGAGATTATTGAATGGTTTCGGCATGGAAAATGAAGAACCTCGGGGCAAGCCCCGAGGTATCTTCGTTTGATAGGAAATTTATAGTACTGGCGGGGGTCCATACCCCGGTACGAAGATGGATTTACAATTTTTTCAGTGGTAGTAAATTTAACCGAGGCAAGCCTCGGGGTATGGACCCCCGCCTTCCAATCATCTGCCCCATATCTATGAAAAAACCGGTGTCCCTACCCGCCGCGGCCTGGCGAACCTGTAAGACCGGCAACATTCCCCAAAAACCGTGCATAAATTACTCATTTACGGGCATATATTCAGTGCTGATTTATTCCCGGTTGAATAAATCAGTGCTTCCTATTACCGGCGCC
>JAIRXN010000174.1 GCA_031268245.1 Treponema sp.
CGGTTTTCCTCTTCTCTCTCAGGGACAGGAGAAACAAGGAAAAGGCCGGATCCGCCTTCAGCCGCTTCACCGGTTTCCCCGGGCGGAGTTCCGGGAACATCAACAATTTCGCTTGCCGCGGGGGAATTCCGGTCCGCGTCCTCTCCGGCAGGGAAAGGAACGCCGTCCACGGCTTCTGTTTCTTCCTCTGTAAGGGAAGGAGTTCCGGCAGCTACGGCGGGGGCGCTTTCTTCGGCCCCGGGTTCTTCCGCACCTGAGACGCTTTCCACCGGGGTAGTTTTTTCCGCGGCGCTTTCTTCGGCAATTTCCGGCGCCTCTTCGGGGGGAACTTCCGAATTCAGGAGGGCGGAAGGATCGTAATCAGGATCGCCTGAAGACGAGAGGCCCTCGGTAAAGCGGGAAAAGGCTATGGGGTCTGAAGGCTGAATCATCCGTATCCGGCCGATAGACCGGGGCTGGAGTCCTATGGACAGGGCCGCATCTCTGGAAATAACCGCCAAAATTCCGGGGGTATCGAGGCTGGAAGCCACAATGACCCGGATCGATTTTCCGTTTTCAAGGTTTGTGATGTCCACTACCGTGTTCCGGGGAAAGGAATTGGTAGCCGCATAGTAGCCTTCATCAGGAAGACTGCCGGAAGGAGCCACCGTTCCGGAACCTTCCCACACCGAAGCGTTGGTTAAAACGAAAAAGGCTACCGGAGCCAAAAACAATAAAACTGTCTTTTTCATGTATGACCTCACTACCTGTTATCCCGTATAAGGGGAACTAATTTCCGGGCTATACGTTTTATGCCCTGAACTTCTTCATCCCTGGAAGGATAAGTTCCGGGACTTACGTTTTCCTGATATATCGCCTTATTGCCTGAAATTTTGAAGAGTCTGAGGCTTACGGTATCCGGTTTTCCAGCGGCGCCTCCTCTGTCGGGGGATTCGTAATCCAGCAGGGCAAGGACAAAAAAGTCCGCCCCACCCTCTTTAGCTTCCTCCATGTCCGGCCGGGCTTCGTCGGGCAGTTCCTTTGCCGTCTTCCGCTGTGTCTGTAAGATCGGCGCATTGCTTACGATATGTCCTGCTTCAAAAAAAACATCCAGAATCCCGTATTCCCAGAGTGTAGAATACTCCTTAACCGGATTGTCCCCATTCCGGCCTGTTTCCATGACCAATACGGAAACCGTGGAAGCCGGGAGGGGCAAGGCCAGGAAAGCTCCCAGAATGAAAACGGCTACAGCAAGTTTTTTATACATTTATTTCTCCATTTTGAGTATCGGCATATCCGTTCTACCGGTAGAGAAAAACCGCTTTTTGCATTAGTATGAATTAAAATATGCGTTATTATGCACTTCAGGTAAAAACACGGTCGGAAGAAAAGTATATCAGGCTCTTCAGGGCCACCCATCCGGAGATAAAGGTGCCGGTTTACTTTCCCAAGCGGGAGATCGACATCCGGCGGAAGGGAATCCTGAAACGAACAAACAGCGCCGTTTTTCCGGGTTACATCTTTCTTGAAATTGAAGAGGAAGACAGTATCTACAATTACCATTGGTCATTCCGGCGTACCGATGGATTTTTCCGTTTTCTCCGTTCAAATCAGAATATAAACCCTCTGGAAGGCCGGGATCTGGAACTGGTACTGCACTTTATCCGGAATGTAGGGCCTGTTGCCGGAAGGTCAAAGGTCTACTTCGACGAGAATTCCCGTATCGTCGTGGTCGACGGCCCTCTAAAAAATCTCGAGGGACGCATCATAAAGGTCGATAAAAGAAAAGGGAGGGCAAAGATCAAACTGGATCTTTACGATGATTCCTTTCTTATTGACCTTGGTTTTGAAGTAATCGGGAGTCTGGATCATCGTTAAAAGGGAACCGGATCTTTGCCGAAAACATGAACGCAAGAAATACCGGAAAACGGCAGAGAACAAATCAGCTCTATATCATTGGAGCGGGTTTCGCCGGGCAGACCCTGGCGAAGGAGATCGGGGAAAAGGCTATCTTTGGTGAAGTAGTAGCCTTTCTGGATGACGATCCGGCCAAAATCGGCCGCCGAATCGAAGGGGTCCCGGTACTTGGGCCGATTAAGGATGTGGCCCGGCTCCTGCGGATGAATCCGGCGGACGAGGCTGTCATCGCCATTCCGGGAGCCAGCCGGGAATACCTCAAGGAACTCTACGCCATCCTCAAAAAAGCAGGTTTTGAAAAGATCCGCATCCTGCCGGGGATCAGCCAGATCATTGAGGGAGACGCCCACCTTATCCAGACCCGTTCCATCGATCCCCAGGATCTTCTGGGCCGTACCCCTGTGGCCATCAACCTGAAGGAAAGCCTCAGGTATCTGAGGGGCAAGCGGGTTCTCGTTACAGGAGCCGGAGGTTCCATAGGCTCCGAGCTCTGCCGGCAGCTTCTCTCGGGCGGCGCTTCCCGGCTCTATCTCTTTGGACACGGGGAAAATTCAATTTATCAGATTGACAGGGAACTCAGACTACTCCAGGAAGAGGGGGTTGGTGAAAAAGCCGCGGTGGTACCGCTCATCGGGGATCTCAAAGATTCAGCCTACATGGACTATATCATGGAGAAGCTCCGGGCCGGCGTTGTGTTTCATACCGCGGCCTACAAGCATGTACCCATGATGGAGGAAAATCCGGTTGCAGCAATCGAGAACAACCTTCTGGGCACCGAAAACCTGATCAACGCGGCGCGGAAACACGGGGTAAAACGTTTTGTACACATCACCACCGACAAGGCTGTGGAACCTGTTTCGGTCTACGGGGCCAGTAAGTATCTCTGCGAAAAACTGGTATTGGCAAACGGTACGCGGAGGCAGGACGATACAAATTTCATGGTAGTCCGTTTCGGTAATGTGCTGGGTTCCAGCGGTTCCATCATGCCCCTCTTCCAGAAACAGATCGAGAAAGGCGGGCCTGTAACCGTGACCCATCCTGATATGAAACGCTGGTTCATGACGATTCCCGAGGCGTGTTCCCTGGTACTCAAGGCCGGAGGCGTCGGGGAAAATGGCGGGCTCTACCTTCTGGACATGGGCGAACCGGTTCGGATCCGGGACATGGCGGAACAGATGATTCGTTTCTATGGCTTTGAACCCGAAGAAGACATAAAGATTACGTATGTGGGGCTCCGTCCCGGCGAAAGGCTCGATGAAAGGCTCTGGAGCGCCGATGAATCGCCTGAAGAAACGGTTTATTCCCGGATTTTGAAAGTAAGGCGGAAAGAAAGAAAAGAACCGGATATTGAACTTCTGACAGAGAGTCTCAGGCCCGTCTGCCGTTTTGATCCTGAACAGCCCGGAAAATACCGGAATGCGGCATTGCTCCGTTCGATCCTTCAAGAGGCGATCCCCAGCATGAAAAACGCTGCCGGGGAAAAGATTCCGGGATTTATTCTGCCTCCGGAAGAGATACATGCACTCAAGAATTGAAAGTGAAAACCTGTTTCCGGAGATCCCCTTTGCCCTGCCATGGATTGGCCGGGAGGAAGAGGAGGCCGTCCTCCGGGTACTCCGTTCAGGCTGGCTGACCACCGGCAAAGAGGCCCTGGCCTTTGAAAATGAATTTGCGGAGTTCCTGCGGAGCCCCCCGGAACATCCGGCCGGGAAATACGGCGGCGGCGCTTCTCCGCATGATTCCCTTTCGGATTCATTGCACTGCCTTGCCGTGAACTCGGCGACTTCCGGCCTCCATCTGGCTCTGGAAGCCTGCGGGATCAGGGCAGGAGATCTGGTGCTTGTCCCCTCCTACACCTTTACCTCCACCGCGGAAATTGCCCGCTACCTCGGGGCAATCCCTGTCTTTGTGGATGTAAAACCCGGAACCTTTCATCTTGATCCTGAAAAACTTGAAGAGACTCTTGCAAGGCTTGAAAAAGGACTCCCCGCGTACAGCCGGGGTTCAGGCCCGCGGGGTACGGCAAAGGCGGTCATACCGGTTCACTACGGCGGCCTCCCCTGCGATATGGATGCAATCATGGATCGTGCGGTTCGTTACGGGATCAAGGTGATCGAAGATGCGGCTCATTCCTTTCCGTCCCGTCTGGATAACGGTATGTTTGCAGGCAGCATAGGAGACGCGGGAGTTTTTTCGTTCTATGCAACCAAAACCATTACCACAGGTGAAGGAGGCATGGTCGTTACCCGGAACAGGGATACTGCCGCCCGTATTTCCCTTATGCGTTCCCATGGCATAGACCGGAGTGTATGGAACCGCTATACAGAAACTCAGGCATCCTGGTACTATGAAGTTGTGGAAGCGGGTTATAAGTATAACTTTCCGGATCTTCTTGCCGCCGTGGGCAGGGTTCAGTTGTCACGGGCCTGGGACTTGTTCAGGATGAGGCAAAGCATAGCGGAACGTTATGACAGGGCCTTCGGAACGGAAGAAGCCTTCAAATTACCTCCCCGCGGCCCGGGAGACGCCCGCCACCTCTACCCCATCAGAATAAACGGTTCAAAACTAAAAATTAACCGTGATGAGTTCATAAAAAAACTTCAGAAACAGGGAATCGGCGTGTCGGTTCACTTTATTCCGCTCCATATCATGCCCTACTACCGGAATCTCTACGGACTTAAGCCGGAGGATTTCCCCCACTCCCTCAATGCTTTCCGGGAAGTTATTTCCCTCCCTATCTGGCCGGGGATGACTGAAGAACAGATAGACAGAGTCATAGAAGTTGTGACAGGAACCGGCCGGGAAAACATCTGATGGCTGCGGAATTTGTTCAGGACATTACGGCAAAACCCCTTCTGTACGGCATTACGATCCGCTCAGGGATTCCAAAGGGTAAGCTGCATGGTTTTGAACTCCCCAAACTGGGAAATGCCTATACTTTTGTCAGCGCAAAAGATATTCCCGGAAAAAATGAACTGGAAGATTCGGAAACAAGTTTCTGCTCCGTACCGGTACTGGCGGAACGGGAAATTTCCTATGCCGGGCAGCCCCTTGCCCTGCTCTTTGGCCCGGACGAGGCAAAACTGCGGGAATATGCGGAAGTGATTACGGTAAAGGAAGAGGCTGAGGAGGCTCAATTCGGTTTTCAGCCGGGAAAACCCTGTATCGAAGAACGGGATTTTCGCAGCGGAGAGCCGGAAAAAGCTCTGAATACGGCGAAACATGTTATAAATGGAATCTATAAAACAGGAATTCAGGAGCACTGGTATGCCGAATCCACCGGCGCATTAGTCCTTTACAAACAGCAGCGCATCGAAGGGGAAGACAAAAAGCCTTTCCTTGTTGTATACACCGCTACACAGTGGCCTTTTCATGTCCGCTCCTCGGTTTCCCGTGTTCTGGGCCTGGAAAAGGAGAGAGTGACTGTAGAGCCTACCCTGATCGGTGTTCATCTGGACGGCAAAATATGGTATCCCTCTCTTGTAGCCTGCCACGCCGCCCTGGGCTCCTGGTTCACTAAAAAACCTGTTAAACTTATCCTTTCCCGGGAGTCGGATTTCCGTTTTTCACCCAAGCGCTTTGCCTCGGAGATCTCCATCAGAACCGGACTGAATGACAAGGGCGAGGTTCTGGGAACGGAGATAGAGGTAAAGGCGGATCTCGGCGCCCACGGCGTTTTTTCCCGGGAGCTGATTGACCGTTGTTCGCTGGGCAGTTTTGGTTCCTACAATTTTGCCAATACTGCGCTCAGGGCGGGGGCGCAGATCACAAATATAGCTCCCCAGGGCCCCTGCGGCGGCTTCGGCATGGCTCAGGGTTTCTTTGCCATGGAGAGGCATGTATCCCGGATTGCGGACAGCCTCCGGCAAGATCCTGCCGAATGGAGGAAAAAACACGCCCTCACAAAGAATTCCGGTCTGGCAATAGGAACTTCTCTTAAAGAAGAAATTCCCCTGACACGTCTCATCGACGCCGTTGCGGCCAGTTCCGGATACTACCGGAAGTGGGCTTCCTACGAACTTTTGAGGCAGAAACGGCGGGAATCAGGCTGGAAGGATCTTGAATATTCCGAAGAAAAAATTCGGGGTATAGGGATTGCCACGGCATACCAGGGTTCCGGGTTCCTCTACCACGGGAAGGATCGGGGAGACTATGGGGTGGAAGTTACCTTGGGCAAGGACGGTTCCCTTGAGATCCGTACCAGTATGACCGGTTCTAATGACGACTTTGCCCAGGTCTGGGGGGTAATGGCCTCGGAGATCCTCTCCATCGATCCATCCAAGGTACGGATCAGTGCAGTAAACACCGCCGTGAGTCCGGATTCGGGGCCTGCCAGCCTCTCCAGGAACATACTGGTACTCTCCAAACTGGTGGAACGCTGCTGCTCAAGCATCAGGAAGCAGCGCTTCAGGGATCCGCTGCCTATCACGATCCGCAGGAGTATCAAACCGGCAAAAATTCCCTCATGGGGAAAGGGGCCCGATATTGATTCCAATGCCCTTACCAGACTGGGCTGGGGCGCTGCGGTGGTGGAAGTAGAAGTGGACATCCTTGAATACATTCCCCATATCAGGGGAATCTGGTTGCTTATCGACGGCGGCAGAATTCTTTCGGAACACCGGGCCTTACTCTCGCTAAAAACACAGGTACTCCAGGCTATAGGCTGGGCCTCCTGTGAAAAGCTTGATTATACGAATGGAAGGATTCCCCCTGAATGTTTTGTGGAGTATGAACTGCCCAAACTGCAGAATATTCCCCCCATCAATATAGATTTTATGACAGGAGATACTTCCAGTCCGAAAGGCATTGGAGAAATCCCGGGATGCTGTATTCCCGCGGCCTTTGTTCAGGCGGTTTCCCAAGCCATGGATCATTTTTTTGAAAAAATTCCCCTTATGCCTCCGGATCTCCGGAATACCTTCAAAATGAAGACCATAGGTGAGAAACGGGAGGAAAAACAATGACCGTCGGTTTTATTCTGAACGGTGAAGACGTGGCGCTTCAGTCTGATGCGGATGTGAGGCTCATCGACATACTCAGGGGAACCTTTGGGCTTCTTGGGGCCAAACCGGGATGCCTGGTAGGTAAATGCGGGGCCTGTACGGTTATTTTTAACGGCTCCGTCGTGCACTCCTGCCTTATCCCGGCTTTCCGCGTCAGGGGCAGCGAGATCATCACCATTGAAGGGTTTTCCCAAACCGATGAATACCAGGATATTCTCACGGGCTTTTCCAGGGCGGGGCTTGAAACCTGTGGTTTCTGCAATACCGGCAAGATACTTATCACCGGAACTTTGCTGGAAAAGAATATGGAAGTGGACAGGGATGAAATTCTCAATGCATTCAACGGTGTCCATTGCCGCTGTACGGAAAGCGAAAGTCTGGTAGCGGCAGTTCTGGCCGCGGCGGAGATCCGCAGGCGGAGGCGTTATGGCAGAAAGACGTAACCAGGTTTTCTACCCTTCAGGTTTTACCGAACTCTTTAATGCCTGGAACCGCTTCCCCGATTCGGTTCCCGCCGCCGGCGCCACAGGGCTTATCCGTTTTCAGGCAGACCAACTGCTCGACCTTCCCCGGAGTATTATCTGCCTGGATCATCTGGACGAACTTCGCAAAATTACCCGGACGGAACGTTACCTGGAAATAGGAGCCATGGTAAGGCTTAGTGAACTGGAAGGACTGGGTAAAATAGTGCCGGAAGCACTGGAAAAAACCATCGCCCGCATTGCCAGCCCTCAACTCCGCAACATTGCCACCATGGGAGGCAATATCTGTTATCCGTACAGACGGCTGGACATTTCCGCTCCCATGATTGCCCTGGATGCCCATTATGAACTCCGCAAGGCCAAGGGAGTCCGCTGGGTTTCCGCCTCCCGCTTTGCCCTGAATCCCGGGCCTCCCGCCATCGACAAACAGGAACTCTTAACCCGTATCCGCATTCCCCTGGATCAGTGGGATTATTCGGTTTTCAGGAAAATCGAGAACAACGGAGCCTACGGCAACAATACGGTGATGATCTTCATCATAAAAACCCAAAAAAACGTACTTGCCGATGTCCGTCTTGTTTTTTCCGCTGCTTCAATCCTGCGCGACCGGAATAGCGAAGCTTTCCTCACCGGCAAGCATCTCCCTCTAAGCCGCCGGGACGCCCTGGAATTTATTGAACACTGGAGAACATTCCTTGCCGCGGTACATAAATCTAAATATTCGGCCGAAGACCGGGCCGCAGATGAAGTTCCTCAGCATGACGCACCGGAAACTTTACAACACGACATGAGCGAAACTTCATTCGGGACTCCGTTGTACGGAATGTCTCAGGAACTCTTTTCAAGAGACAAGATCCTCAATCTGATAAAGAAAAACATCCTTCTCCTGGCGGACTGAAGCCCGTTTGCTCCTTTTTCCCGGCTTTTCCCTAATATTGAAACTCTCCTGTATATGTATTATATTGTTCAACAGTTGAACAAATCAGACGGTTTCATAGAGCGTGTTCCGGCCGCCTATGTTTTCCGGATGCTTCATGAAGGAAATCCTCTTTCATGATGAATACGAGTTTCCTCACGAATACGGCGGACACATGCCGGATTTACGGCAGGATATTTTTAGCCGCTGTTCTACAACACTATAAGCGCCATGAATTCTGATTTCCCTCTGGAACATTCCACCGGGACCGAAGGCCGAGGTTCCCCTCTGGATACGGAATATATTATCCTCGAAAATATCTACGATGCCTCCAAACAGAAGGAGTCTCCCCGTCAGCGGGATCTGGCAAGGCTGGCAGGCACCTCCCTGGGTATGACCAACGTTATACTAAAGCGTCTTGCCAAAAAGGGCTGGATCACAATCAGAAAACTTAACAACAGGAATATTCACTATGCGGCAACGCCGGAAGGGGTCAATGAGATTATCCGCCGCAGTTACAACTTCTTCAGGCGTACTATACGAAACATGGTGTATTACCGGGATAGTATTGATGAAGTCATCCGGAAAGCCACGGAAAAGGGCATATCCTCGGTGCTTCTTGTGGGATTCAGCGACCTTGAGTTTATCATCGAACATTGCTGCCAGAGATACGGGCTTTCCTTTCTCAAGGCTGCGGACATGGAACTGGCAGGCAGGATGAAGGACGGACATACCTTTGCCTTTTATGCAGAGACCTTTACAGAAACCAATACGGATGAAAAGTTGAGCTGTTCCCTTTCGGAAATACTAATAAAATATTTGGCGGCTTTATGATTATTCATTCAAATCTGGATTTTTCTTTCGGCGCCTTTCCTTCTTCAGTCCTTATTACCCGGGGGCTTCCCACCCTGTCCCGCATACGGGAAGACTGGAAAGAAGAAGGGCCTTTCAATCCCCTTCTTGTGTGCGATGAACATACGCTTCCTTTGGCAAGAAAAATCTCCGGCGGAGAAAAGGTACCGTTCTGTGTAATACCTTCAGGGGAAAAGTTTAAGACATGGCCCCAGGTTGAAACCATCCTCAAGGAAGCGCGGGAAGCAGGACTCGGCAGAGATGGTGTTTTTATAGCAGTCGGGGGCGGCGTACTGAGCGACCTTACGGCTTTTGCCGCTTCCGTCTACATGAGGGGAGCAAAAATCGTATTTGTTTCTACCAGCCTTTTGAGCATGGTTGACGCAAGTCTGGGAGGCAAAACAGGTTTTGATCTTTTTGGCATCAAGAATCTGGCCGGAACTTTTTATCCTGCCCGGCATATCTATATTGCGCTGGAAAGTCTTATCAGTCTTCCTCCGGCGGAATGGAAAGCAGGTATGGCGGAACTCATCAAGACCGCCGTCATCGAAGGAGACAGTTTCCTTGACCAGGTTGATTCCCTGAGGGAAGAGTACACAAGCGGAGACTTCAGCCCGGGTTTCCCCCAGTCTTTTATACGGGATCTCATGAATTCAAAAACAGAAACGCTGTTAAGCTGTATCACTCTTGCGCTCTCCTGCAAAGGCAGGATCGTAGGATCGGATCCGCAGGAAAAAGGCGAGGCGCGGGTCCTTCTTAACCTGGGCCATAGTTTTGCCCATGCCCTGGAATCCAGCGCCGGTCTGGGCTCCGTTTCCCACGGCGAAGCCGTAGCCTGGGGTATAGCCCGATCCTGTGAACTGGGATTGGCGCTCGGCATTACCCCCTGGGACAGGGCGGAGCGGATAAGTACCTCCCTGCGGAACTGGGGCTATGAAATTACAGTTCCGCATCCCCTTGTACAGGATAAAGAAAAATTCATGAAGGCTCTCGGATCCGACAAAAAGAAACGGGGAGGACAGCCGGTATTTGTAGTTCCAAATCAATTTGGCGCACAGTTGGTGTATGGCGGAACAGGAGACAAAACACTGCTTGAATCTATCCTGACACAAATAATGAATGGAGAAATAAATTTTTGAAAAAAAACGCTTTTTTATTATTTCTTTTCCTTTTTGTACCGGCCTTGATTTCCCGGCAAATCTCCTCTCCCCTGCAGGCTCAGGAGTCTCCGGCCGGGGACAAAACAGAAGACGGCATCATTCATGTCATCCGGAATATTGATTTTGACATAAAAGGCCGTTCGCGGCCCTATGCCATTCTCCACACTGCGGAGATCGAGACGGGAACAGAATTGGCAGGCCGGGCCATGCTTGAGTGGTATATTCGGGACAAAACCCAGATTTTAACAAACCAGCGTGTGTTGGAAAACAATGTAAAAATAGATTACAGCCTTGGAGAAGCCGATGAAAACGGCAGAATACCGGTGGATCTTCTCATTCATGTAGAGGATACCTGGAATATCATGGCTCTGCCCCGGCCGATTTACGACAGCAATGACGGTCTTGATATTACCATCAAGGCGCGGGATTACAATTTTTTTGGAACGATGAGCCCCCTGCGCGTGGATTTGGCGTACCTGCGGGATCTTAACGGAGAGAATACCTTTGAAATGCTCATCGATTCCGATATCCCCTTCAGGGCATTCGGTTACAACTGGAATGTCAATTTTGACAATACGTTTGGTTATAAAGACCGGGAAACCTCGGATGACACGGTAGATTCCCTGTACTATATCAATCTTACCGGCCTTTCCATGGAGATGCCCTATAGAAGAACTACCTTTACCTTTGGACTTGAACAGGGCACCTATGTAAACCAGGAAAACAGTGATGATGATAAAATATGGGAAGATCCCATAAAAAGGGACAGAGTAACCGGAAATGAATTCATGCCCGGCCCCTTCGCCTCCACGGAATTCTACGCATCATGGAACATACCGACAGGATTTGATATAGGAAAACTCGGAGAGCTTGAATATACTCCCCGTCTGGGAACAAAATTCAATTACCGGGGAGGAGAAGGTGTAGATTACAGCAGGCGGGGGCCGGTTTTATCCATGAGTCATAGTCTTGGTTTCGGCCGGATCGACTGGGCAGAAAATCTGCGCAGGGGACTTGAGGTATCGCTTGAGAACAGTAATTCCTATAATTTTAACCATAATGACTGGGATCTCTACATAGGCGTGAGCGGTACAGGCCATTATCCGGTTATTGATTCAATTTTCGGCATTTCAGGACGCTTCAGGTATCAGCAGTGGGCCTTCGGCGCCGCGGACAAAAAAAGTAATAACGAGGCCGGAGGAGACATACGGGGCATACCCGACAAGGATCTGCGGGCGGATTATCTTTTTTCGTTCAATTTTGATTTTCCCGTCCGTATACTAAACTTTGTCCCGTCAATCTGGTTTGACAAACCTAAACTGCATTTCTTTGATGTAGAATTATTTACTTCTCCGTTCTTCGATCTTGCCTTTGCGGCGCCTCCCGGCGGGAAAGATAGTTCCGCCATAAAGGGTTACTATACCACCGGGATGGAATTTATAGCGTTCTGGGGATTTATGCGCAGCCTCTATCTCCGTTTCAGTTTCGGTTATGATCTGGCCAGGGCAGGTACAGTGCCGTGGGCCGGACTCAAGATGGATGAATACTTCATCGGCATCGGTCTTCACTATTAAACAGGAATAGTTTTATGGCAAACATTGCGGTAATCGGTACCGGTTATGTCGGTTCTGTCTCCGGCGCATGCCTTGCGGATTTTGGCAACCATGTAACCTGTGTTGACAACAACGCCGAAAAGATTGAAGCGCTTAAAAAGGGAATCGTACCGATCTACGAACCCGGACTTGATACTCTGCTAAAACGGAATACGGAAGCGGGAAGATTAAAATTCTCCACGGATTTACCGGGCGCGGTTAAAGCCAATGAGGTAGTATTTATAGCGGTGGGTACGCCCCCGGCGGAGGACGGCAGCGCAGATCTTCGGTATGTTGAAACCGTTGCCCGCAGCATCGGGCAGGCAATGGAAAAATATACCGTCGTGGTGGACAAGAGTACTGTTCCCATTGGGACAGGGAGAAAAGTCGCAGCATGGATCGCAGAGGAGCTTGCCGCGCGGAAACTTGAAATTCCTTTTGCGGTAGTTTCCAATCCCGAATTCCTCCGCGAAGGATCCGCTATACAGGATTTTACTCATCCTGACCGTGTCGTCATAGGCTGCGAACATGAAGAGGCCCGCAGAATTATGAAAGAAGTTTACCGGGCGCTTTATCTTAACGAGACACCATACATCGAAACCGGTCTTGAATCCGCGGAGATGATTAAATATGCTTCCAATGCCTTTCTTGCGGTGAAGATCACCTTTATCAACGAAATTGCAAATCTCTGTGAAAAGATCGGGGCCAATGTTCAGGATGTGGCAAAAGCCATGGGCAGGGACGGCAGAATCGGCGGGAAGTTCCTGCACCCCGGCCCCGGTTTCGGCGGTTCCTGTTTCCCTAAGGACATCCGCGCCCTTGCCCGTATCGGCCGGGATCACGGTGAAGCCCAGCGCCTCGCCGAGACCGCCGTAGAGGCAAACGAGAGACAGAAACTCCGCATGATTGAAAAGATTGAAAGGGTAATGGGGCCTTCGCTGCGGGGTAAAACCATAGCGATCCTCGGCCTGGCCTTCAAACCCAACACCGACGACATGCGCGAATCCCCGGCCATTGCGATCTGCAAGGGCCTTATTGAAAAAGGCGCCGCCTTAAGGCTTTACGATCCTGCAGCCATGAAGGAAGCTTCCTGGCGTCTTGAAGATGTAAAGGCGCAGTGCCATTTTGCCTCTGACGAATATGATGCGGCAAAAGGCTCCGGCGCGCTGGTACTGATCACCGAATGGAATCAATTCAGAAATCTTGATTTCGGACGGATAAAATCCCTCCTTACGGGAAACTTTTTTTTTGATTTCCGTAATATATATAAACGGGAAGCGGTGGAAGCGGCGGGATTTTATTACACGGGAATCGGTACATGAGGATCCTTGTAACGGGCAGCGCCGGGTTTATCGGCTTTCATCTTGCCGAAAGACTTGCCCGCATGAATCACAGGGTTACCGGCATTGATAATATAAACAACTATTACGATACGGCACTCAAACTTGCAAGACTGGAACATTCGGGAATTGATGCGGAGCATATAGAAGATGAAAAGCCTTTACAAAGCGGAACTCTTCCCTCATACACTTTTATAAAAACCGATCTCTGCAGTAAATCTGCGCTCTTTTCCCTCTTTGAAAAAGAGAACTTTGACTGTGTTATAAATCTTGCGGCCCAGGCAGGAGTCCGTTACAGCATAGAAAACCCTGCGTCCTATATTGCAAGCAACATTACCGGTTTTTTTAATATCCTTGAAGCGGTACGGCATTTCAAAACAGGGCGCCTTGTCTTTGCCTCCAGTTCTTCGGTTTACGGCCTTAACGAAAAAACCCCCTTTTCCGTTTCCGACAGAACCGACAGTCCCGCAAGTCTCTATGCCGCTACCAAAAAATCAAATGAACTTTTGGCCTTTTCCTACAGCCATCTTTACTCCATTCCCGCGACAGGCCTGCGCTTCTTTACGGTCTATGGTCCCTGGGGAAGGCCCGATATGGCGCCTTTTATCTTTACAAAAGCCATCATCGAAGGCAAGCCCATAAAGGTTTTCAACAACGGCAACATGAAACGGGATTTTACCTATATTGATGATGTTGTCGAAGGCATTGTCCGTATCGCCGCCATTATTCCGGAAGCCTCGGCCCCCTTCGGACTTTTCAATATCGGTTACGGGCAGCCTGTCGATCTCTTATCGTGTATAGAAACCATTGAAGCCTGTACCGGCAAAAAAGCCGAAAAACAGTTTCTCCCCATGCAGGCAGGGGATGTGCCCGTCACCTGGGCCGAAACGTCTGATTTTGAAAAAATCTCAGGTTACAAGCCAAAAACCGG
>JAIRXN010000180.1 GCA_031268245.1 Treponema sp.
AACAAGATCGCAGAAAAAGCTTTAAGGCTTATAAAAAAGTATTCATCCGGTAAACGTCTCTCGGACTGGATGAATTCCACGGCCTTCAGGAGGATCTTTCCCCAGGTTCCAAAGATCCCTCTTACCTGGAACAGGGTTTTTATACCCGTGCTTATCGGCCTTCTGAGTCTATCCGCAGGGGCAATGGGGGTTCTGATATGGCAAGAGGTCATTCCGGCTCCCTGGAACCGGGTTTCCGAACGGGACACAGGAGGGGCGGCGCTGGACAGGGAGGAAAAGGCAAACCCGGTACAGACAGGCGGTGTCTACCGTTACATCCTTACAAGAGACCAGGTGCTGGATGAGTACAGCCGGGCCCTTTCCCTCTTTTCCGAATTCCGGGATGAACAGGCCAGAGTCCGGATCAACCGGCTCCTTGAATCCAACGCCTCCGATCCGGTAAAGAACAAGGCCCGTATCCTTGCCTCCTTTATGGAGAAACCGGGTTTTGACAGTTTTAGACGCAGCGACAATTTCAGCTACTCCGAAGTGATGAAGGATCCTCTGCTTTACCGGGACTGCAGTGTTATCTGGCGGGGCATGGCTACCAATGTCAGGGCCGGGGAAGGTTCATTTGACTTTCTTGTCGGTTATGACAAAAAAACGAATCTTGAAGGAATTGTAGAAGTCAAGTTTCCCGTTGCGGTCAAGGTCAACAGTGAAGAAGCCCTGGAATTACTGGGCCGCATTGTTCCTGTTTCAAGTCCTGCCGGTCTTACTATAGCCATTGAAGGCATATCAATACACCAGAATGCAACGGGCCGGCCATGAAGGCTGTAATCCAGCGGGTTCTTGAGGCTTCAGTTTCCTCGGAAGGAAGAATCTCAGGCCGGATAGACCGCGGACTCCTCGTATACCTTGGAGCGGGCCGTTCCGATACCGAAGAAGACGCCCTCTGGATGGCTGAAAAAACCGTCAATCTGCGGATCTTTAATGATGAAAAAGGGCTCATGAACCTTTCGATAAAGGATCTTTTTGAAACTGAAACAGAGACCTGTAACAAGCCGAATACGCATATCAATGGCATTTATAATACCGTTATGCATTCGGTTTTGGGCATCCTTGCGGTGAGCCAATTCACCCTTCTTGCCGATGCCCGAAAAGGACGGCGGCCCTACTATGGGGAAGCGGCAGACCTGGAAACGGCAAACAAACTCTATGAATTCTTTATTGCGCAGATCCGTAGACAGGGTATCCCATGCGAGTCAGGGGTTTTCAGGACTCACATGGCGGTAACATATACCAACGACGGCCCGGTTACTATTTTACTGGATTCCCGTTCCCAGTTATGATAGAGTTTATGATGGAATGAGGGTAATGAAGGGCTTCATCATAAGCGCGACACGATCAATGCAAAGTTATGCCTCCAAAGTAGTGGAGAGCCTTCTTAAATATCCTGAATTTTCAGGATTGGAAGAAGAAATAAATGGCGTTGATCTGCTCAGGGCAGACCGTTTTGCCGACGGCGAGATGGAGGTAGTGGTAAAGACTTCCGTTCGGGGCAGGGATGTAGTGCTCTTTACCAGCTCCGCCAGGAATGAAGCGGGAATATCGGTGGAAGAGGCAAAGATTGAACTCTACCATGCGGTAGATGCCCTGAAACGTTCCCAGGCAGGCAGGATCATTGTCTTTGAACCTTTCATTTCCTGTTCCCGTTCGGATAGAACAAACCGCCGCAGTTCCGTGGGGCTCTGGGTTCATTTTCAGACCCTGGTGAATCTGGGCATGGATCATATCGTTACCTTTCAGCTTCATTCGGACAAATCCAAATCAATAGTTGATCCAACCCGTTATATCATCGAGGATATTCCCGCCCTCAATCTCCTCAAGCGCTATCTATGCGATGCATATATACAGGATCTTTCAAGCCTGGAGCAGATTGTAAGGCCCAACTGGGCATTCTGTTCCGTGGATGCCGGAGGGGAAAAACTGGCCAGGGATTTTGCCAATTCCTTTGGGGCAAGCCTGGTTGTGGCCCATAAACAGCGGGATTATTCCCATGCCAATACCATAGAGTCCATCAACATCCTCTCCGCCGAACCCCTTGAATCCAGGACACTCTGGATTGTAGACGATATGATCGACACGGCAGCCTCCGCGGAAAGCCTTATCCGGGCTTTGGCGCCCCATAAACCTGCGGAAATCAACCTGATTGCCGTGCACGCCATCTTTTCAGAGCCTGCAGTGGAGAGGCTTAACGTTCTTTCCGCGGAAGGGCTCCTTAAACGGGTTATTGTCACCGATACGGTCTGCTGCCATTTCTCCCGGCCCGAGGTACCCAATATGGTGCCGGTTCCTTCTGCGGGCCTCAGCGCCATGGTGATCCGCGCGATCATCACAGAGGCCTCCATGAGCAAGCTTCTGCGGCCTTTCAATGCGGAAATCTATCTCAAATCTCCCAGCCTTTTCAATTCCTGAAAAAAATGGTAAAATTTCTCTGATTTTGTTGAAGTAATTCACGGCAGAATGCCCTATATTCAGTGTCTGTAAAACAGAAAACACACAGGGAGGGAAAGGTGGCAAAGATGGCTGAAAGCGAAAAATCCAGGACTATTGCGCCGGTCAGCGGAGAGGAAAAGATAAAGGTACTGGAAGCAGCCCGGCTGCAGATTGAAAAGCAGTTCGGGCCCGGTGCGATCATGAAGCTGGGAGATCATTCCAATGCAGCGGGCATTGAAACGGTTCCTTCCGGTTCGATACTTCTCGATGAAGCCCTGGGAATCGGCGGTTATCCGCGGGGACGCATCATCGAAATTTATGGGCCTGAGTCTTCCGGTAAAACAACGCTGGCTCTTCATGCCATTGCGGAAGCCCAAAAACTCGGCGGGACAGCGGCGTTTGTGGATGCCGAACATGCCCTGGATCCGGTTTATGCCAAAAACCTGGGGGTTAACATAGACGATCTCTGGGTTTCCCAGCCGGATACCGGGGAACAGGCCCTGGAAATAACCGAAAGCCTGATCCGTTCCGGGGCCGTGGACATCATCGTAGTGGACTCTGTTGCCGCCTTGACCCCCCAGGCGGAAATTGAAGGGGACATGGGGGATGCCCACATGGGTCTCCAGGCCCGGCTCATGAGTCAGGCTCTACGGAAGCTTACCGCTATCATAGGCCGTTCACGAACAATTCTCGTCTTTATCAATCAGATCCGCATGAAGATCGGTGTCATGTTCGGGAACCCTGAAACAACCACCGGCGGCAATGCTCTCAAATTTTATGCGTCGGTACGCCTGGAAGTTCGAAAGATCGAGACCATTGAAGCGGGGAAAGATGAGGATGCCATCGGGAACCGTGTACGGGTAAAAGTGGTAAAAAACAAGGTGGCTCCTCCTTTCAGAAAGGTGGAACTGGAGATCATGTTCGGCAAGGGCGTTTCCGCCATCGGGAGCCTCCTTGATGCGGCGGTAAAATACGAAATCATCGACAAGAAAGGCGCATGGTACGCATACGGAGAAGAAAAGATAGGGCAGGGCAGGGAGAATGTCCGTGATTACCTGGAAACCAATCCTGATTTTGCCAAAGAGGTGGAACAAAAACTGCGCAAAATCATTTTCCCGGGCCGGGAATTCCCTTCTCCGGGGAGCACGGAAAAGAAGGCAGCCGCAAAACCCGCGGTTTTAGAGACTTCGGGGAGCGAAGAGCCAAAACCGGCCGCCGCCGTAAAAGAAGACCCCGGTAAGCCGGAACCTTCGCGGGTTTCCGGTCCCGCAACTCCTCCCGGGCCGTCCCCGGCAGTCTCTGCCGCCAGGCCTGCGGAAGCCGCTCCTCTTCACCGGGGCCCGGGAAGGCCTCCTGCCGCCGCAAAACCCGTTCCCGCCGCGCCTGCCGAACCGCGGGGGCCGGGCAGGCCGAGGAAAGTCCAGGAGACGGAGGCCGGCGACGATGGGCTCTTTTAGGAAACCGGACTGACAGATGGGAACTTCGATTCAGGAAAATACAGATACTCAATGGAACGGCCACCGTTTCCGCCTTAAGGATTTTGAAGGCCCCCTGGATCTGCTTCTCTTTCTGATAAAGAAAAACGAGATAAACATTTACGATATTCCCATTGCCCAGATTACCGAACAGTTTCTCGAATACCTGAGCTATGCTACGGAACTCGACCTTGAAGAGGTGTCGGAATTCCAGGCCATGGCCGCCGCTCTCCTCTACATCAAAAGCCGGACACTGCTTCCCTCCGGGCTCGATCCTTCCGATGACATCGATGATCCCCGGCAGGAACTGGTTGAACGGCTTATCGAGTATCAGCGCTATAAAAAGCTTTCCGAACTGATGGAAGAGAAAGAAAGGGAAACCGAATGGATCGTTGAACGCAATAAGCTTCAGCGGACTTTGCCTTTCAATGATGATGAACTATGGGAGCAGGTAGACGTTCTGGATCTCCTCAATGTCTTTGCGGCGCTCATGTCAAAGCTCCCCGGAGAGCGGATCATGGATCTCTATGAAGAAGTTTCGGTAAACGAAAAAATAACGCTTCTTTCGGAACTTCTGGAAAACCGGGGAGAATGCCGTTTTACCGATCTTGTGGTCAGACAGGGCTCGGTGATGGATATTATCTGCGCCTTTCTTGCGATTCTTGAGGCGGTAAAGATCCGGATGGTAATCATATTTCAGAACCGCATGTTTGGTGATATACTTATCAGGCCGGGTGCGCAATGAAAATCGTTTCAAGAGTGGCCATGTCCGGTTCAATTTTAAGCTTAGCCTCAAAGGGATAGAAGTGAGCGAACAATTACAAAAAGAAACCGCATTGGTAGAGGCGATTCTCTTTCTTGAAACCGATCCCATAGATGAGGCTTCCATCAGCCGAAAATCCGGCCTTGCAAAAGAAGCGGTCAAGGAGTGTATTGAACTGCTGGATGCCCGTTATGCCCGGGAGGAATCGGGACTGGAACTCAGTTATATCGGCGGGGGAGTCATGATATCTCCCAAGAAAGAATACTGGGACAGTCTCAAGGAATATTACGGAAAACGGAACGAAAACCGGCTCTCGCGGGCCGCCATGGAGACCCTTTCAATAATTGCCTATTCCCAGCCCATTACCCGGACGGAAATTGAGGCAATCCGGGGAGTTTCGGCGGATAACATGATACACCTGCTTATAGAACGGAAACTGATCAGGGAAGCGGGTAAGAAAGACGTACCCGGCAAGCCGGTTCAGTACGGAACAACTAAAGAATTTTTGAAGCTTTTTCATCTCGGCAGTATTGCGGATCTTCCCAAACTGAGTGATCGGGAGAAGGATCGGTTTGAACTTGTCGGGGAAGCCTAATCCTCAATCGAGCCTCCGGCTCCAAGTGTACCTTGCCCATGCAGGCGTAGCCAGCAGGCGTTCCTCGGAGGCAATTATTCTTGCCGGAAGGGTAAGTGTTAACGGGGAAACTGTTACGGCGCTGGGGGAGAAGGTAGAACCTTCCAGGGATCAGGTATTACTGGACGGACGGCCTCTGACACTTGAAAAACGCCGTTTTTACCTGGTACTTCATAAGCCTCCCGGCTATATATGCAGTTCCTTTGATCCCCAAAACCGCCCCCTGGCGCTGGATCTCCTGCCCGGGGATATTGAAGAACGGCTTTTCAGTGTGGGCCGCCTGGATTTTCGTTCTTCCGGGCTTATCATCTTTACCAATGACGGAGATTTTGCCGCCCGTGTATCCCATCCTTCGGCGGAGATAGAAAAAGAATACCTGGTGGAGGCTTCCGGCTCTATACCCGATGAAGCGATTGAGGCGTTTTCAAAGGGGATTGAAGCGGAAGGGATTTTTTACAAAGCCCTGGAAGTTGAAAGAACAAGCTGGAGAAGCCTGCGTATTGTCCTTATTGAAGGGAAAAACCGGGAGATACGGCGGGTTTTTTCCCATTTTCATCTGCATCCGGAAAAGCTCTGCCGTATACGCATAGGACCGGTACTGCTGGAGGATCTTGCCGAAGGTTTTTCCCGGCCTCTCACGGAAAAAGAATTGAAAGAATTGGGGAAAGGAGATGCAGTATGGTGATAGCGATTGACGGGCCTGCGGGTTCCGGAAAAAGCAGTATCGCCAAAATGCTTGCCCAAAGGCTGCGTATTCCTCCCAGGAATGAAGCCTTTACCTATATCAACTCCGGCAATCTCTACCGGGCCATAACCCTGGGCTGTATGCGCCGGGGCATAAAAATTGAAGACGCCGAAGCCGTAGCGGCCTATGCCGGCGAAACGAAGATTGAATACCGGGACGGAGAACTCCTGCTGGACGGGGAAAACGTAGAATCCCTGCTTCACAGTGACGAAGTAGACACCCTGGTATCGCCGCTTTCTGCCATTGTACCGGTGAGGCATGTGGTAAATGACATCATCCGGCGCCTTGCCGCAGGATTCAATGCGGTGGCGGAGGGGAGGGACATGACTACCGTGGTTTTCCCCCATGCGGAATACCGCTTTTACCTGGATGCATCGGCGGAAGAGCGGGCTAAACGCCGTCATGATCAGGGGGTTTCCGGGCTCAGCCTTGAGGAGATTCGTTCCGGCATTGAAGAGCGTGACAGGCTTGACAGGAACAAGGAAGAGGGGAGTCTGATTCTCTCTCCCGGGGTTGACTATCTGGATACTTCGGACTTGACCATCCGACAAGTTTATGACAGATTAGTAGAGAAAATAATGATGGAAGGAACAACAATGGCTGAGAAGGACGTGGAACCGGATATTACTCAAAAGGATGAGATGAAGACCCCTGTCGACAATATCCAGACACAATTACAGGAAGAATACTTAAAAACCCTTGAATCTCTCGAAGAAGGGCAGCTCGTTGACGGCGCAGTCATTCAGGTGACTCCCGATCAGGTCTTTATCGATGTGGGTTATAAATCCGAAGGGAAGATTCCCATAGGGGAATTCGCTGAAATTCCAAAAATCGGGGATACCGTCTCGGTGATCCTCGTTACCAAAGAGAATAAATACGGTGAAGTCATCGTTTCCAAGCAGAAAGCGGATGTAAAGATCTTCTGGAAGAACCTGCGCCAGGCTTTCCAGGATCATACCATGATTGAAGGGCTCATCGAAAAGCGCGTCAAGGGCGGATACGATGTGGATCTCGGCGGCGGAGTGAGGGCCTTTCTCCCTATAAGCCAGTCCGACGTTATCAGGGTAGAAAAACCGGAAAAACTGCTCGGTCTAAAGGCCGAATTCTATGTGGAACGGCTCTATTCGGACGGGAAAGTCAATGTGGTGGTAAACCGCCGTAAGTGGCTGGAAGAGGAAATTGAACGCAAACGGAACGGTTTCTTTGAAAATACCCCCATCGGCGCAGACGTGACCGGGACGATCAAGAGCTTTACCTCCTTCGGCGCCTTTGTCGATCTGGGAGGCTTTGACGGGCTTCTCCATATCAACGATATGAGTTGGGGCCATGTTACCCGGCCCAAAGACTTTGTAAAGAAAGGTCAGGAAATTCACCTTAAGGTGATCCGTATCGACAAGCAGGAGAAACGGATCAATCTTTCCCTCAAACATTTTAGTGATGATCCCTGGGTGCATTTTGAGGATAAGTACCATGTCAATGATATCGTCAAGGGAAGGGTTACTAAGTTAACCGATTTTGGCGCCTTCATAGAGCTCGAAGAAGGCATCGAAGGGCTTGCCCATATTTCCGAGTTCTCCTGGGTCAAGAAGATCCAGAAACCCGGCGACCTTCTTTCCATCGGCGACGAAGCTGAGTGCATGATCCTCGGTTACGATCTTCAGGCCGGCCGGGTTTCCCTGGGCCTCAAACAGGTTACCCTGAATCCCTGGAGTGATGTGGAGGAAAAGTATCCTGTAGGCGCCAGACTTACCCGCAAGGTGGTAAAGATCACCAATGCGGGGGCTTATATAGAGCTGGAAGAGGGAATAGACGGTTTCCTCCATGCCGATGATATCTCCTGGACGAAGAAAATCAAACATCCGGGCAGCGAATTAACTACAGGCCAGGAACTGGAGATCATGGTTATCAGCGTTGAACCGGAAGCCCGCAATATCAGGCTGGGTATCAAACAGCTTACCGAAGATCCCTGGAAGAGCTTTGCGGAGGCCTATAAACCCGGAACAATGGTGGAAGGGGAAGTTTCTTCGGTTACCGATTTTGGAATATTTGTCCGTGTTCCCGGCGGTATCGAAGGGCTTATTCATAAGACAAACCTGGTAGAAAACCGGGATGATAATCCCGATGATGCGCTCAAGAAGTACCAGAGCGGGGACAAGATCAAGGCAGTAGTCTTGGAACTGCAGCCTGAAAAACAGAAGGCTGCCTTCTCCATCCGGGATTACCAGAAAAAGGTACAGCGTGACGAAATTTCCCGCTATATGGCAGGAGAGGAGTCTGACGGGTCGGCCTTTACCCTGGGGGATTTCCTGAAGTCCAAGTCGGATTCTTCTGCCGAGACCAAAGGCCGGGCCGCTTCTCCTGAAAGGAACAAGAATGAGGATGAAGGAACTGATAAGGGCGGCGCTGCCGAATAAGTTCCGCGGCCTGTATGCTGTCTAAGATCGATGTACAGAAATTTAATACTCTTATTGAGATTAACACGCTCATAAATTCGAACTATGAGGATGTCCGTACTCTTTTGACCCAGATTCTTGAATCGGCAACACGGCTTTGCGAGGGAGAGGCTTCCAGCCTGCTCCTTATGAACGAGGAAAACGGGGAGTTATACTTTGAAATAGCGCTGGGCGCCAAAGGTCCTGATGTAAAACGCTTTACCCTCAAGCCGGGAGAGGGAATTGCCGGCTGGGTGGCCCAGCACAACAAAGCCATAATCGTCAACGATGTGGCCAACGACAAGCGTCATCTCCGGGAAATTTCCAGGCAGATCGACTATCCTGCAAAAACCATGATGGCAGTTCCCATGCGGATCAAAGATCGGTGTATCGGCGTCATTGAACTGATAAATAAAAAAGACGGGAAAAATTTTAGTCAGGATGATCTTGAATGGCTCGAAATTTTTTCCAATCAGGCCGCCCTGGCTATTATAAATGCCCGGAGTTTTGAACAAGCCCGCAATGAATTGGAATTCCTGCAGGACAGGATCAATACCGATCAGGGGTATCACACCCTCATTGCAAAGAGTCCTGTGATCCTTGAAAAGCTTGACATTATCGAAAGGGTCGCACAGACGGATTCCTCGGTACTGCTCCTGGGGGAAAGCGGGGTAGGGAAGGAGATCTTTGCCGAACAGATACACCAGAAGAGTCAGCGGAGCAAGAAGCCTTTTATCCGGGTAAACTGCGCGGCCCTGCCCGAGGGCCTTCTGGAGAGTGAACTCTTTGGCCACGTCAAGGGAGCCTTTACCAATGCCATTGCCAACCGGCAGGGCCGTTTTGAGTTGGCCGACGGCGGGACGATTTTTCTGGATGAGATTGGGGATTTGCCTCTGCCTCTTCAGGCAAAGCTGCTCAGGGTTATTCAGGAGAGAAGCTTTGAAAAAGTGGGCGCCGATACCACAATCACCGTCAATGTGCGGATCCTGGCGGCCACAAACAAGGATATTGAAGCCCTGGTAGAACGGGGGGAATTCAGGAACGATCTCTACTACAGGCTTAATGTGCTTCCCATCTACATCCCGCCCCTCAGGCAGCGGCCTGAGGATATTCCTGAGCTGACAGCCTTTTTTCTTAAAAAATTCATGAGGGAGACAAAAAAACAGTTTGAAGGCTTCTCCAACGAGGCGATGGAGGCAATGCTTTCCTACAGTTGGCCGGGAAATATCCGGGAGTTGGAAAACTGTGTTGAACGGGCCTGTGTGATCAGCCGGAATAAATGGATTCAGGGGGAAGATCTCCTGCTCAAGAATGGCTCCGTTATTTCCGAACCGGAAACCGGAAGCCGGGACTTAAAAAATGCAATCAATGTGTTTAAGGCCCACTTCATCAGGAAGATATTGGAAGAAAACAAGTGGAATCAAACCGAAACAGCCAAGGCGCTGGATATCCAGCGTACCTATCTTTCAAGGCTGATAAAGGAACTGGATATCAATCATCCGGAAGAATGAAGGAGAATTTAATGTCTGACGTAAATGAAAAACACGGAGCACAGGAACAGATTGAGCAATTTATTCAAAAAAACCGGAAGTTCATTGCGGCCTTTGCGGGTCTTGTGGTTATTGTCATTGCCGGCTTTATCGCAGCCTTTGCCATCCGGGACAATCTTCGCAATAGATCCTTTAGTGCGGTGGAAGAACTCAGCCGCCGTTATGAAACTCTCCGTTTTGACATCACTTCCGAAGAAAAGAAAGATGAGGTAGATACACTGCTGTCCGATGTAAAGGAATTTGCGGGAAAGGCTTCAGGCTACGCGTATGCCCAGGCATGGAATATTGCGGCAAACATTCATGCCGACCGGAAAGAGTGGCCCGATGCCCAGTCCTCCTGGATCAATGCGGCAAAGGCCGCCGCCAAAACCTATCTTGCCCCGGCGGCATGGTACAATGCTGCAGTTGCCGCGGAAGAACAGAACAATATTGATGAAGCAATACAATTTTACAATGAAAGCCTTACCCTTTCCGATCATTTTCCTGCCGCCGCCAGGGCTCAGTTTTCCATCGGGAGGCTTCAGGAAGGACGGAACGAAAAAACAGCGGCGCTTGAATCTTACCGCAGCCTGGTCAGCAAGTGGCCCCAGGATCCGGTCTGGACAAATCTTGCCCGGAGCCGGATTGTTGTTTTGGAAAAATAATGAAAAGAAACGCATTTTCTTTCTTTTTTTTCATTCTTGCGCTTCTCATTTCTTCCTGCGGGATAGAGGATTATTATTTTCTCTATTCCGTACCGCAGGGAAACATCCAGGTTACCCTGAATAACCGTGCAACCATTCAGCTTCCAAGCCTGAGCGCCGATTATTATTACTTTACCAACTTTACCATTTTCTACCGGCTCTATATTTCCGGAAGCCAGGAATCGGGAACCATTCAAACTTCCCAGGCCTCTTTGGGCTCCATCAATCCATATCTCTCTTCCGATTACTTCGCCATTGAACCATATACAAAGAGCGATACTACCGTATCCGCTACTACCGGTTCGCTTTTCAAAGGCCGCAATTTTTATACACTTGAATTGGAAACTGCAAATATAGATGACGTTCTGTCAAGCGATGTTATGGGACAAACGCTGATCATAGATTTTCCGGTTACCGGTGTACGGCCTTTCCTGAGCATAGGAGGCTTTTCCTATACTCTCTACCGCTCAACGGGGGAGGGGAGTTTTAATCCCGTTCCCAACCGTTATTTTCTTAATACTTCAGAACTCAATTCCAGTTCAAATGTTTCGTCCACGGTAAATGCCGATGTGGCGAACAGAACCGGTATAAGCGGTTCCCGTTTTACCTATGCCGCCATGTATATTGTTGTTACAGGAATTGATTCCAACTTTACTCCCATCTACAGCGCCCCGACTTTTATAGGCATCTTTGCCTTGCCGAATCCCTAATCCCTAATCCCTAATCCTTATGGCAAAACGAGAATGATCCCACGGACACAAAGTAAGATGGTTTAGATCCGAATGCAAGGCTCGAGAATCTGCCACTACACCGGATATATTTTACTATCCATAATGTTTATTCTGTCTACTTGAGTATAGGGTTTAGGGGGGAAATTGTGCGGGGCATAAAAGTCCGGAGCTTCCGTGCCGTCCGCGGCTTAAAATTCGGTATCGCCGCCAGGGCATTTGGCGTTTACTTTTTTATCCCCAAATTTCCTCAAAACTGGCACTTTAAAGAAAAAAATAAACCACAGGGTCGAAAAAGTTCCGGTACAAAACATCACTTTTCCTCTTCCTTCCTCGACAAATTCCGATACTTCGCAGCGATTGGAGAGTAAACGCCGGCGCCCTGTAT
>JAIRXN010000188.1 GCA_031268245.1 Treponema sp.
GCGGTTTTTACCGCCGCTCCCCGCTCAGTTTTGCCTTAAGCACTTCACCGTAGAGATGCATGGATTCCTCAAGGCTTATCAACTGGGAGACCTCATCCGGTTTAATGCCGAGCATACGGGACAGAATAAACACATAAGTTTTCATAATGTCCACGATACGTTTTTCGGCCTCGTGCTTGCCGTATTCGGAGAAGGCACGGCTGATCTCTTCATCCACACCACGGTCAAGCTGGTGCATAAATACTGCCAACACATCGCTCTGGGCGGAAAAATCACACTCTCCCCTGATTCTGGCCTCCGACAGAAGCGGGCCTATCATCTTGGCGTAAAATTTTTTGTCATAAAGCCGCAGCCTGTCCTTGAGCATGACTCCGCCGCCCCTGTTCCAGTCATCCTGATGAGTCTTCAGGTATTCCGACACAAAAGATACGGTGCTTATCCCCATGCCCCGGGAAAGTTCAATGGCCCGGCGGATCCGCTCGAAGCAGGAAAGCGTTTTGTCTTCGACGATGGGCCGGGCCGCATGTTCCAGCACCAGATAATGATCCGCACACATCCGCTCCAAAAGGGCATCCTTTGAATCAAAGTGATGGTAGAGGGCTCCTTTGGTTACTCCGGAACGGTCTGCTATCTGCTGCATACTGGTTCGTTCGTAGCCCTGCTCCATAAAGAGTTCCTCCGCCGCCCGCATAATATCGGTGAAGGTCTCGGCCTTCTGTTTGTCACGACGGTTCAATTGCAGCCTCCCTGTTTTTAATAGACATTGATTCGTGTTCCAGCCCAACTCCGTGGGCTTCGGGATTCTGATGGTAATACAACAGTGTTACTACGATACCGGCTGCCAGCAGAATAATATTAAGCATAAAAGGGAAACTCCGGTTTATGCCCGAAAGAATTCCCCCGATCCAGCCGAAGGGAGAAGTAGCAAACATGATGATCATGTGCTGGATGGCCATGACCCTGGCCCGTTCCGCCACGTCCACATGAAGGGCCACCAGCGATTCCGCCAGCATGGCAAGCGTTCCCGAACCGAAGGCATCAAAGAGCAGGGAGATGCAGAGAATCCCGTAACGGATAAAACCGCTTGAAGGGGATGAAACCAGAAGCGTCTGCCCGGCGATATATGCGCCGAAACCGAAGAGCAGCGGAGTTCTGAGCGTAAACTTTGAAAGCCGGGGAATCACCAGAAAGAGAAAGGCAATTGCCAGGATCGAACGGAACATGGGGAAGAGGGGAAGCAGAGGATCGGGAACGAGGAGTTTTCTGCTTACGATGACCTGCCAGAAAGTGGTGTTCACCATCTGAACCGCTCCGACGAGGGCCGCAATTGCCAGAGAAAAAACAGTCCCCTTGGAACGGCCGATGATTTTGAATACCGCGCCGTACCCGGCCAGAAGACTGAAGAAGTTCACTCTTTTGGTTTCCTGTATACGCACAATTCCCGTGCGTGTCTCTCTGGAAAAATGGTAGAGCAGGAATATTTTTGCGGTCATCACGACGAAGGCATTGATATAGAGAATCCTAATCGCCGGAACCAGTGTCAATCTTGAAACCAGTATTGATGAGATGGGGGCAAAGAGGGCGGAAAGCTGCCCGGAGACGATCACCAGAGAGTAGATCTTTGTTATCTGACTCTTCTCCGCGTCCTCTACCAGGAGACAGTCCCAGGAATTGGTAGTCACCTTCATGGAGCCGTTGAAGAGGGCCGCCACCAGGAAAAACCAGAAACCCTGAGCCCTCATCCAGATGAGACAGGGAATGCTCCAGGAAATAAAGTCAAAGACAGCGGTAGTCTTGCGCCTTCCCAGCTTGTCGGTGATCACCCCGCCGAGAAAACCGAAAACCACCTGCGTAAGCATGTAGACCGTTGCTATAAAGCCGACATCCGCGTCTTTGAGTCCCAGCGCCAGCATATAAACCGACGCATAGGGGAGACAGAGATTCATTGAAAGCCCCCAGAGGGGCTCAGTGTATACACATGCCCGGGGATTCCCCCGGAGTTCAACGAGAGTTTTTACAAGAAGATTTTTTGCCATTACGGTTGAAGCCTGCCATTATCTCCAGTCTAAACAAAAAACCGTCTTCGAACAACTAGGAGCCTTGGAGAATCTCCGCCGCCCTTTCCCTGAGCCCCGTATAGTAGGACGCCTCCTGGGGATAATTGTCAAAGCTTAGTTCGCCGGGAAAGTCCCCATGGATGATCCCGAGGGCCGCTTCC
The DNA here is from genome assembly GCA_031268245.1 of Treponema sp. GTDB lineage: Bacteria > Spirochaetota > Spirochaetia > Treponematales > Breznakiellaceae > JAIRNJ01. Next base: position 2,219 of record JAIRXN010000188.1, read on the forward strand.
CTGCCCGCCTTGGCCTCCACCAGCGAAAGGATTCTCATGTCCTCAAGACTCTCCCGGTGAACCTCCCCCCGGATAGAAGAAAGGGGCTTCCGGTCATCCCCTGGGTATACCAGGAAAGGGTCCCCCGCCGGCCAGTTTTTAAGGCCCCCGGTTTTGAAGAAGGGGTTAATAAGAGTCCGGGACAGTTCCGAATAATAGAAATTGTAACCCCATTGGAGAAAACCGGCGATACCGTACAGGTACATAAGAACTCCCATGGCCCGGCAGCGGGATGAAGGCAGTGCGATGAACCGGTTGGGGACCCGGTAACTCTGGCCTACGCAGTAATACACCCAAAGTCCCGGTATTTCCGCTTCGAGGAAGGGGGCGATAGCGTCATTTGCCGGCACCGGATGTTCTACCACTCCCTCGCGGTAAAAATTGAAGTCGCTCAGGGCGTCGATAATAAGGCTGCCCTCCACAAGATCGGCGATCTGGGCCTTGGCGTTTTTGTAGTCCGCAATCTGGGCTGGGCCGTGGGGTTCATCGGATATGTGGAAGATGGTATGGTTTTTATCGAAACCGTATTTCTCACATTCCTCTCTTAAGGCGGGAATGAACTGTTCCAAAAATTTCCGGTATTTAGGACTTCCCGATGGGACATCCCAGCCAAAGATTTTTTTCAGAGTTCCGTTTTCTTTTGCCACAATTTTCGGCGTTGACCGGGCGCCCCACTGAGAAAAGAAGTGGGCGATCTCAAGATAGCCGATTCCGTGCTTTTTGCAGAGGCCGCACCAACGTTCCAGTTTATCAAAATTAAAGGCGTAGGAATCCTTCCCTATAACATCAATATCCACAAGCTGCACCGTAGGCCGTTCACTGCCAAAGGCCGTATCCAGAGGCGGGGTGAACACCGGGGTGAGGATGGCGTTAATGCCGTACCGGCCCGCCATAGGCTCCATAAAGGCTTCGATGATCTTCCAGTGATCCTCGCTCAGGGGTTCCACATGGTAGTAGCTTGCCAGGCAGTCGCAATGGAACCATTGGGTATGGACCAGTGTCTGGGACGGAATTTCCTCCCCCAGCACATCCAGGGTAAAACAAAGTTCCGCCCGGTAGCCTAAAGCCTGGGGATCCGAATATTTATCGCCGTTCCCAAAGGTAATTCCATCGCAGGCTTTGGCGGTAATCTTTACTTTATATTTGCCCTTTTGAGCAGCGGTAATGCCAGGAAAATCGATCCACAGGGCGTTGTACAGATCGGCCTGGGGATATATTTTGTTTTCCCTGAGGGGGGTCAAAAGATCGGGCAGCATGGCGGGCTCATGGGTTATGTATCCGGCATCGCTTTTCTCGTTGGCGGGAAAATCCACCGGGACTAATTCTACATTCCTGAGTTCAGCCTTTACCGGGGCGCCTTCCACAGAAACGGTAAAGGGGGTAACAAAAAACGTCCTTCCTTCCGAACGGCGCCGGGCATAAACCAGTTGAACCGCGGGGATGGTTCCGGGAAAAACCGGAATAACCTTTCCGTCCGCGATGGGCCGGGGCCGCCTTGCGGGCAGCGCCTTTTCAAGAGAATCGGTAAGAAAAAAATCATAGGCGTACATAAAAATCTCCTCCGAAATTTAGATGAATGAGGCTTTCCCAAAACTTCAGTTCTTGGGAAGGCTGCATCGATTTTATGCTTTTATCCCGCTCAAGGCGATCCCTTCCACAAACTGTTTCTGGAGTATCAGATACAGGATGAAGGGCGGCATAAAAGCCAGGGTTGAACCTGCCATCACCAGCCCGTAATTTGAAAGGTAATTGCTCCTAAGAACACTGATCGCCAGAGTTAGGGTGTGCATTTCCGGCTTGCTGGCAATAACCAGGGGCCACAGAAAATCGTTCCAAACGCTGATAAAAGTAAAGATCGTAAGGGAAATCAGGACCGGCTGAACCAGGGGAAGCACGATGCGGGTAAAAAGGACGGGCTCGCTCGCGCCATCTATTTTTGCCGATTCCAAAAGGTCGTTGGGAAGGCTGAACATAAACTGGCGGATCAGAAACACCCCAAAGGCGTTTATCACCGGAAGGAACAGGGCGGGATACGTGTTCATCAGCCCTACTGTCCGAATCATAATAAACACCGGAATAAGGGTAACCTGTCCGGGTATCATCATGGTTGCCAGGTAGAGCAGGAACAATTTTTCCCTTCCGGGAAATCTCTTTTTTGAGAATCCGAAGGCTGCCATGGAAGAAATAACACTGTTTAGTACGCAGGCACAGACAGTAACCACTACGCTGTTGAACATGTTCCGTCCTATGTTAAGATTTTTAAATATGCGTATGTAGTTATTGATCCGGAATTTACTGAAATCAAAGGCAAAATCTATCACAGTCTTATCGGTAAAGGATGTCAGAATCATTAACACGAAGGGAGCTATCGCCAGCAGCGCGGAGATCAGCAGGATAAGACCGGGAATAAACAGGACGACGCTTTTTTTGTTCATGCTAGTCCTCGCTCCCATCCCGCATGAAACGTTTCTGCAGGACCGAC
>JAIRXN010000092.1 GCA_031268245.1 Treponema sp.
GAGCCTCTTGCAAAACCCGGTTGGTTTTGCATCGGCTCTTGCAGTTTCTCGCCTAACGGCTGCGAAACATGCATTTTTAAGTGGTTGCTCTTTCAAAACTGAAGTTTTGAAAGAGCCTCATACTTTATACCTTAAAAAGCATCAAAGGTCAAGCGTCACATGACTTCCAGGAAGGGTATACAGACCAGGCGGAAGGCATCCTGCAGCACCCGGAGCGCCGCCCTGGAAAGGCTAAGCCTGGCCCGGCTTAAGTCCCTGTCTTCGGCGTTTAGAATGGGACAGTCGTGGTAAAAACGGCTGAAGGACTTGGACAGTTCGTAGAGGTAGGCGGTAAGGAATGAAGGATCCATACCGGCGGCGGCGGCGGCCACCGATTCAGGGTAGGCGGCCAAAACCTTAAGAAGCTCCCATTCGGCATCCCCGGTAAGAAGGGAACTATCCCCCGCATTCGAATCCCCGGAGGCGGCCTTGCGAAGCAGGGCTGAAATTCTGGCGCCCATGTACTGTAGATAGGGGCCGGTATTGCCGGTAAAGGAGAGGGATTCCCGGGGATTAAAAAGCATGTCTCTGTTCGGGGAAACCTGCAGGAGGAAGTAATGAAGCGCCCCCAGGGCGATTTTTTCGGCAACTTCGGCAGGTTCCCCGACAGCCTCTTCCCGTTCTTTTTCCCGGATTTCCAGCAGCGCCATGTCTTTAAGGCTGTCGATGAGGTCATCGGCATCCACCACGGTGCCTTCCCGGCTCTTCATCCTGCCTTCAGGGAGGTTCACCATGCCGTAGGAGAGGTGATAGAGGTTTTTAGTCCATTCAAAACCAAGCTTCTTTAGAATGCTGAACAGCACCTTAAAGTGATACTGCTGCTCGGAACCGACAACATAGACCAGTCTGTCAAAGGGCCAGTCCCTGTTGCGGTTGATGGCAAGGCCAATGTCCTGGGTTATATAGATTGAAGTGCCGTCCTTGCGGAGGAGGATCTTGGTATCAAGCCCCTCGGCGCCGAGATCCGCCGCCACGGCTCCGTCTTCCTGCCTGTAGAAGATACCCTGCTCCAGGCCCTTGAGTACCTCATCTTTACCCAAAAGGTAGGTGTCGCTTTCGTAGTAATACTGATCGAAGGAAATACCGGTACGTGTATAGGTTTCCTGCATGCCACGGAATGTCCAGCCGTTCATTAGTTTCCAGAGGGCTACCGTGTCCGGGTCCCCGGCTTCCCACTTGACCAGCAGCTCCTGAGCCCGCTCTTCGGCGTTGGCCCTGCCCTGGGGCCAGGTTCCCGCCTTCTTTTCCGCCTCTTCCCCGGCACATATCCTGCCGAACTCAACATAGTAATCCCCTACAAAGCGGTCGCTCTTGATTCCTTCGGACTCAGGTGTCTTGCCTTCCCCGCGTTCCTGGTAGGCCAGCATGGATTTGCAGATATGGATACCCCTGTTGTTAATGATGCAGACCTTACGGACTTCTGCCCCGCAGGCGGCCAGAATCCTGGAAATACTTTCTCCCAGCACATCGTTACGCAGATGCCCCAGATGCAGAGGCTTATTGGTATTGGGGCTTGAAAATTCCACCATGATTCGGGCGCCGGCAAGAGTTTTGGGCCGGCCGAAGCTTTTCTCTCCGTCACACAGTGCGGCAAGAATCTCCTCCGCGGCGGATTTCCTGTCAAACTTTACATTAAGGTAGGGGCCTTCCGCGGAAACAGTTCCCCGGAGATCCTGCTCCTTCATCAGTACCTCTGCGAGATCCTGGGCTATCAGGGCAGGCGCCTTGCGCAGAAACCTGGCATAGCCGAACATGGGGAAACCCAGATCCCCCAGTTCGGGTTTGGGCGGTATCTCAACAACCACCTGAGCCGCTTCTACGGTCTGCCCCGTATCCTTCATCATCATATTTAATGCTCCGGCAACTTTCCCCTGCCAGTATTCCCTGAAATCAACCATTTCCTGCTCCTAGTTCCGCCGGTTTTCCATGGCGTCTATATCATCCATCAGATCCAGTGTTTTCTGTAAACTCTTTGCCGTATCGCTGAGGCCGTTAAGAAAAGCAGCCTGGGCCTGCCCTTTGTCCGCCAGTTTATCAAGATTGGACAGGGACTCGTAGCGCCCATCGCTTTTTAGGATTCCGTTTGTAACTTTGATGAGGGTTTTGATCGCCTTTCTGCTCCGGTCAATGATCTCTGCGGCGTCTGTCGAAGCTTCTTCCAAAACCATCTGAATCTTGCGGCGTTTTATCGGAAGGGAACTCATTTCGCCGCAGGCTTGAGAATAACGTTTGCCCAGATCTCCGGAACGGGAGATATTCGCCTCAAAACGCCTGATGTCATCCTCAAGTTTGATAAGATCATTGTAATTTTCGGTAAATTCAGTCCGGTTTTCCCGCTTAATGAACTCACCGTCCAGCAGTATGGGACGAAGGAATTTGTTTATGTCCCTCATAAAGACCGCGGAATAGAAGGTAAGGAGAAACGAGAGGGCAAAGGCTTCGGTAATTGGGAGCCCGTTGGGATTAGATTCGGACATCGTGTTACCCAGGACTTTAAGGTTGGTGCCTTTGAAAAAATGGCCGAAGGAGCGGATCAGATCCATGTGGCGGCGGTTCCGCATGTATTCGGCAAAGAGGGCTTCAATATGGCGCTTCCAGTATTCCCGGTACACGGCAAACCACTCCTCCCCGCCGGAAATAGTCCTGGAAACGAGGGACATATCCCTTCCCGCACAGCGGAGAATCAGGGTGAGAGGCACCTGCTGATTAAAAGTCCTGATGGCCGCCAGCGAGATCTCTGCCTTAGAGAGAAGATTCCTCATCTCCTGGTTAATATCAAAGCCCTGTTCGGCAGTTCTGTCCTGAAGCACGAAGACAAAGAGAGACTCCAGCAGGGCGAGAGGCGGCGACTCCCTGAGGGAACAGAGGAGATTATTGAGAGTGATAAGCTGCTCCCTCACCACATTGGCGGAACAGACTTGGCCTCCCGCGCTGGGTTCAAAACCAAAGGCCACAAGCACCCGGTCAAAAAGAAAAGAGGAAAGCTCCTTGAGGCAGTTAAGGGAGCGGGCGTCAAAGTACATGGCATTCCGCTGCTGATCGGATATTTCGGCGATGGCATCCTCCATGGCCTTGAAAGCTATCTGACGCATCTCCGGTTCCCCCACACCGGGAGATCTTTCGGCGATAGCCTCGGGACTGGTGTTCCGGATCAGATGGCGGTGGACTTCCGGCATCTCAAGGGAACCCAAAAAAGCGTAGAATTCTCCCTTGTCCCGGTTTACAGAGGCGTCAAGCGCCGTAAAAAAGAACCGGGCCCCGTCCCGGAGAGCGGAGAGGAGGCGAAAAAACTCATAGAGAAGATAGTTCCGCTGATAATCATAGATTCCCGGCGCCTGAGCTTCTATTTGACGTCCCAGACTGCCGATCCGGCTGTCTTCAAAGACTTTTAAGGGGGCTTTGTTCCTGAAGAGGCTTACGATAACATAGTAGAGTTTCATATACCAGGGCAGTTTTATGTACTGTTCGTCAAAAGTAACGGCAGAACCTTCTTCAGCCTCCTCATAGAGAGGTTCGGGGGAAATTGTTGATTGCCCCTTGAGTTTCTCCAGAAGGTTGTTCCGCTCTTCCAGACTTAACTCAGAAACCAGCCTGTTAAGGGTTCCGTCTCCCGCCATGAAAACATAATTGACAATTTTTACGAAAAATGCTAGCAGTCCGCCGCGCTGATTTATGGGCCGCTTTGGTTCAAAGTTGAATCGGCGCAATGCGCGGGATTGAAAGAGAAGGCGGCGGTAAAAGGGCCGCCGTCCGCCTTTTTTTGTAATAAACTCGTACTATTTAAAATAACATACCCTCTCACTCCAAACCGGAATAGTACACTTTAGAAAGAGTCCGCCTATAATGGTGATGCATTATAGACAGACTTTCTTTAAATACCCGGCGGTTTCCGTTCTGTTTTTTAAAAACCGCTGTGGTTTATTTTGGGAAGGAGTATATGCCATGAAACTCAAACTCAGACTTACCCTCATCATTGCCCTCATGATGACGGTGATGATCGCCGCCATATCAAGCCTTCTGCTGTTTCA
>JAIRXN010000204.1 GCA_031268245.1 Treponema sp.
GCGCAAAGTTCTTCCCGTTTCCCTCTATTTTATAGGTAAAGGCCCAGCAGGAAGGCCGGTTATGATACTCTCCCGCTACGGGAAGTATTCTGAACGTTTCACCTGCCAGAAGATTTTCCTCCTGGCGGATGATGACTTCGGCGTCGTCTATCTCCGTTTTTAACTCGGCATTGATATACTGGGAAACAATGATGTTGTTTTCCCGGCGGAAAAAGACCGATTCATAAACATTTGCATTGGCCTGAACCAGAGTACAGTGGCAGCACCAGAAATGATCTGTTTCACTGCCCCAGACTTTCTTCCCGCCGGCCATAAGGGGAAGATAATACACCAGATGTCCATGGGGCTTGGGATTATCTTCGTTACAGGTTGAATGTTTGTCTTCCTCCCAGTATCCCTGGGCAAAAATACCATTATAGAGGTTACGCTCCCAGTAATCGGCATATTTGGATTCCCCTGTCCAGCGGTAGAGATACTGGCTTAGGCGCATCATGTGATACACTACACAGTGTTCCTGATTCATGTCCGAAAGACGGGCTGACTGCTTAAACGGGGGTGTCCAGATTTCTCCGTCGGTCTGTCCGCCGGTAACAAACATGCCCCGGTTATCCACGGCGCTCTTCCAATAGGCTTCGGCTATATCCCGGTAACGCTGCTCCCCGGTGACCTCATAGGCGCGGGCGGCGCCCAGTATCTCAGGAATGGAACTGTTGGCATGCATGTTGGTAAGAGCGTCTCTTCCGGCTAGCAAAGGTTCATAAAGATGGGGGCGCTCATAACGGTGAATCAGATCCAGATATTTTGGCTCGCCCGTTAGTCCGTAAAGATCCGCCCAAATCTCAAGTATGCCACCGGTTTCTTCAAAGTCCATCATTTCATCCATGGTTTCCCTGGAAATATCATCCGTGAAATCGTGAAACCAGGAACCGCATCCATCAAGCACCGTGAGGGCGGTCTCGTTGCCGCAAATGGTATACATATCGAAGAGGCCCATCATAACCTTATGGCAGACATATTGGGGCGCCCAAATGCGTTTCCCCTTCTTTAACCAGTGGAGATATTTTTCGGGTATCGGGAAAGCCCATTGACCGCCGTTTTCTTTCTGACAGCGGGTAATCTCGCTGACCAAAAAATTTGCCTTTTCCAATAATTCTTTATTCCCTGTTTGCACCGAAAGACGGGCGGCAGCGGAAAGCCAATGGCCGGTAAAAGTACCCCGGATTTGGCTGAAAATCGAATCCCAGCCCCAATGGACATCGGTCTTTTTTACAGTCCAATTAATGAGGCCCGCCTCGTAATAAAACGGCAAAAGCAGATTTTCGTTTTTAAGGCTTAAAAGATATTTCAGGTTGCGCTGCATTTTTGTTTTTGCCATACCATCCAGGAGCTCTGTTTTTCCGGCACTGCTAAAGAAAAAATCCATTATTATCCTCCGCTGAAGATAATAACATTAACAGGCTTACAGATAAATGTCAAGAAAAATTTACAGCATTACTGTCATGTTATTTTTAACATGTTAGAAATAACAAGGCTTCTACGTTTCCTGCACGGATACTGTCTTCCGCAAAGAAGCGTTCTCCATAAACCTGAACTGTGAATTGTAGAGTTCCCTGTAGAGCCCTCTTCCGGCAAGGAGGGATTCATGGGTTCCTTCTTCCCGGATGCCGGTGTCATCGATCACCACGATACGGTTCGCGCTGCGGATCGTGGAGAGCCGGTGGGCAATTATCAAAGTAGTCCGGCCTTTTGACAGTTCTTCCAGCGCGTGCTGAATCTTGAGTTCCGTGGCGCTGTCCAGTGCACTGGTAGCTTCGTCAAGGATCAGTACGGGCGGATTCTTGAGAAAGATTCTGGCTATGCTCACACGCTGTTTCTGGCCTCCCGAAAGTTTTAGTCCCCTCTCCCCTACCGCCGTGTCGTAGCCTTCGGGAAATTTGATGATGTCCTCGTGAATCTCCGCCCGTCTTGCGGCTTCCGCGATCTCCTCCTGCGAAGCGTCGATTCTCCCGTATGCAATGTTCTCCCGTATGCTTCCGGCAAAGAGAAACACATCCTGCTGTACAATTCCGATGTTCCGCCTGAGACTGTCCAGAGTCAGGAGACGGATATCCTTGCCGTCGATAAGAATTGAGCCCTGCCGGATCTCGTAGAAACGGGGAAGCAGGTGGCAGAGTGTTGTCTTGCCGCCTCCGGAAGGCCCGACCAGGGCGCAGGTTGAACCGGCGGGAATCTTCAGGTTTACATGCTCAAGAACAGTAATATTGTTGTTGTAGGCAAACGTTATGTCGCGGTATTCGATATCGCCTTTTACACGTGTCAGAACCTGTGCGCCGGGAGAATCAATTATGTCAGGTTCTATCCGCATGATCTCCACAAAACGGCCGAAGCCTGCCATGCCGGTGCTGAACTGTTCTACAAAACTCTGAAGCCGCCTGACAGGCTGCAGAAAGGCTGCTACAAAAAGGTTACAGGTGATAAGTTCGGAAAGCGTCATACGCTGCCGCATGATAAGGAAGCCGCCCAAAGCGATAACAAGCACAACGAGGAAGTGAGACATAAACTCTATACTGGAATTGAAAGTCGCCATGATTCTGTAATAGCCCTTCTTTGCATCCTTGAAGTTTTCGTTTCCGCCGTGGAATTTGCTTGTTTCAAAATCTTCATTGGTAAATGCCTTGGCTACCCTTGCGCCGGAGATGCTGGATTCAAGGGAAGCATTTATCTCGGCGGTTCTCTCCTTGACCCGCCGGGAAGCCTTCATCATGTTGCTTCGGGAATACAGGGTAATAAGGGCCATGAGGGGCACGGCTATGAGGAGCATGAGGGCCATCTCCCAGCGGATAAAGAAAACCAGAACAAAGGCTCCGGCGAGGGTAAGGAAGGAAATAAAAACATCTTCAGGACCGTGGTGGGAAAGTTCGGTCACTTCAAAGAGATCGGTGGTGACGCGGCTCATGATCTGCCCGGTGCGGTTGTTGTCATAAAATGAAAAGGAGAGGCATTGAAGGTGATTAAAAAGATCCCGGCGCATATCCGCTTCAATATAGGCCCCCACGGTATGACCCCAATAGGTAACAAAATAGGTAAAGCCCATACGGAAGAGGTAGAGGATAACCATGAGACCGGCCATGACAAAGAAGAAAGCATAAAGCCGTCCGGGAAGCAGTTTGTCGATGGTATATTTGGTCATCATGGGAAAGGCGAGATCGCTGACCGCTATCATGAATGCGCAGAGCATGTCCGCCGCAAAGAGTTTCCAGTGAGGACGGTAATAGGATGCGAAGATACGCAGGAGAGGTTTGTTAAAATTTGAAGCATGTGGCATAATGTCTATACTATCACAATGAAGGAGTTTATATGAAGACAGCGGTCATCTATTATTCCCTGGACGGGAATTGCCGGCTTGTTGCAGAGATGCTCAAGGAAGAACTGGGAGCGGATCTGTTTTCCATAGAGACGATTGATTCCAAAAAACGCAAGGGACTGTCCAAATTCGTCTGGGGCGGGAGGATGGTGTTTACCCGCAAGGAGCCTCCGCTAAAGCCTTTGACAGCGGATCTTGCCTCCTATGATCTTCTGATTCTTGGCGCTCCGGTCTGGGCCGGCAGTCCTGCCCCGCCCATGATGAGTTTTCTTGCACAGGGGGCAATCCCGGCAAAAAAGAGGCTTGCCCTCTTCTGCTGCCACATGGGCGGCATGGGCAAGGCTCTGGAAACCTTCAAGGGCCGTCTTGCCGGAACCGAGATAGTAAGTACAAAGGATTTTATAAGTCCGGAAAAACAGAAGGCGGAAAATTTACGAGCTTCGGTAAAGGAATGGGCGCCGGAGCTTAAAGGCTAGAGAGTTGTTTTTTAGCGGATTTGTTCACTAACTGAAGTTATTGAACAACTTTAATCGTTCCGCCGCCTACTACGTAGCTGCCGTCGTACATTACCGCTGCCTGTCCCGGGGTGATTGCCCGCTGTTCTTCATCAAAATCGATCCTGATCTCGTC
>JAIRXN010000022.1 GCA_031268245.1 Treponema sp.
GGAGACGGAACTTTGTAAACATCCGGCAATCTCCCCCGAATCGGGCGGAGAAGGGGAACTGGCAAAATGTGAATTTCTCGAAACCTGGCTTAAAGGCCGCGGTATCACATCCCTGGAACGTCACGACGCTCCGGACGGCAGGGCAAAGGGCGGAATACGGCCTAACTTGATAGCAACCATAGACGCCGCGGATAAGGGCGCTTCAAACACAGACAGAGGCTGCCTGTGGATCATGAGCCATCTGGACGTGGTGCCGCCCGGCGAGGCTTCCCTCTGGCAGGGGGATCCCTGGACGCTGAGGCAGGAAGAGCGGGGCACACGGGCGGACGGCAGCAGTACCGGGGCCCGCGTCATCGGGCGGGGCGTCGAAGACAACCAGCAGGGTCTGGTATCGTCGGTACTTGCCGTCCTCGCCCTGATCAATAACGGAATCAAACCGGTCAGGACGGTAAAGCTTCTCTTTGCGGCAGATGAAGAAAACGGCAGCGCCTACGGCATCGGCTGGCTTATCAGAAACCGGCCCGGACTCTTCAGCAAAAACGACATGGCCCTGATCCCCGACGGAGGCGACAGCCGGGGAGAATCCATTGAAATTGCCGAAAAGAACCTCGTCTGGGCAAAGTTCAGCACACACGGGAAGCAGGCTCACGGTTCCACGCCGGATCTCGGAGCAAACGCATTTCTTGCAGGCTCGGAACTGGCCTTGAGCCTTCATGAAGGGCTCTCCGCCGCATTCGGCGATCACGACAGCCTTTTTGATCCGGATTACTCAACCTTCCAGCCCACTAAAAAGGAAGCTAACGTCCCCAACATCAATACTATCCCCGGAGAAGACGTATTCTACATGGACATGCGCATCCTCCCCCGTCATCCCGTAAACGAGGTGTTAAAGGAAGTTGACCGGATCAAGGGAGAAGTCGAAGCCAAATACCGGGTAAAAATTGATTACAGCTTTAACCAGCGCATGGAATCAAAACCGACTGCTGCGGATGCGCCCTTCATTAAAATGCTTTCCAAAACTGTGGCGGAAGTCTACGGGGTAAAGCCGAAACCTGTAGGCATTGGCGGCGGCACCGTGGGGGCATATCTCCGCAACGAAGGCATCGACGCCGCAGTCTGGTGCCGTATCGACGATACCGCCCACCAGCCCAACGAGTACGCTCTCATCGAAAACATTCTGGGAGATGCAAAGGTAATGGCCCTGCTTATGTGCGGCCCGCCGCTTGAAGATTAAGCGGATGTTGTTCAATAACTTCAGTTATTGAACAAGTTTATTGATGGAAATCACTTCGTTCTTAAATCTTTTGCGTTTTCTTTTGCGTTTTATTGAAGCGCCCTGCAGTTCAATACCCTATAGAGGGTATGAAACTGCATTACGGAGTTCTGTTTTCACTTACCCTGGGAACAATCTTGTTTCCGGCGCGGCCTGTGAAGGCCGAAACGGCGGCATCCTTTTCCGATCCCCGGCCTAGTCTTGGCTTCAATTGTCTCTGGGCCGGTTCCTGGGAAGAGGGCGGCAATCTCTCCAACCGGGCAGATACGCGTCTCCGCTATGATCCGCCGGGATCGGGATCTGACGCTATGTTACGTCTTCAGTTTTTGGACAAGAGACCGACAGCCGGGGACAAGCCGGGTTTCTTCGCTCCTCCCCTGAACCCCTTCGGGCCGGGGGCTGAGGAGGGCCCTTCGGATTTTGGCGCGGGGCTTTACCATTCGCACAGCGGTTCCAGGCTTCTCTATGGAACATTGGACGAATGGGGACTGGCGGCCCGGCTCCGCAATCCCTGGCTGCGGGCCCTTCCCTTCGCGGAAAATCACAAACCTTCCCTGGCGGATATAAAGACTGAAAAAACCTCAACAAAGCCGCCTGAAACATACCTCTATCTGGGAAGTCCTGCCCTGAATCCTCTGCGTCTCTTTGCCTCTCTACAGGGCAGTTTTGCGGAGATTAACGGAGACGGCGGTCTGCGGCCCGCCTTTGGAGGCGGCGCGGAACTGAAACTTCCCCATTCTTCGGAACTGAGGTTTGAAACCTTTACCGCAAGCGGCAGGCTTCCCGCAAAGAAGGCTTCCGCCTGGTTTTCCGCCGAACCGCCCCTCCCGGAAAGGGACTACAGGCTTTCCGGTTTCGGCCTTCTCTTCGGATCGCCGTACTTCAGCGCGGCTTCCGATCTGGGCTATTCCGAAACATTCAGCCTGGGGAAGGATCTCTACGGAAGCGTAGCTCTGCGCTTCGGGAAAACCGGCATGAGCCAGACAGCTTCACCCCTGCCTTTCTCGGTCTCACTTGCCGCGGATGCTGCGGGGAAGCGGTTTACGGGCAGGGACGGTACGGCCGCCGGAGAGGGGATGCGTGCCGGGGCCAAACTGGAATGGCCCTTCAGACGGAACGGCCTTTTCCGCATTTCATCCAGTCTGAGGGGTCCCGGTTTGGGAGAGGAGTTTAACCGTTCCGAAACAGGCCTCTACTGGCGGCTTCCGGCGCCGCTTCCCAGGTCAAAACAGGCCCTGCCCAGTTTCCGCTTTTCGAGGCTCTCACTCAGCGCAGCACGGGACGGCAGAGACATAAAAAAGACACTGGACGGTCTGGACTGCTCCCTGGCCTTTGTCCTGAATTTCCCGGCAGGGAAGGGTGAAAACAGATTCCTTAAAAGCTGCCTTTCAAGCCCTCTGCGGCTGAATTATACCTTTTCCCTCGACGGCCGTCCCAACCTTCAGGATGATGTTTCTCCGTACCCCCTGAGCGCCCGGGGCTGGGAATACGACAAGGCAAGATGGACCGCGGAATTCGCCTGGTCTCCCTGGATTCTGGATCTCCGTTCACGCTTCGGGCAGACAGCAAAGGACGGAAAAGACACCATCTGGGAAACTTCATTCAGCGCAGCCTGTAAGACGAAATTCGGCCGCATGGGTTTCAAGGCAGCTTCTCCCGATTTTCCCTCAAAATGGAACTACACCCTTTCCTGGAGACTGGAGTTGTCTTCAAAATAGTTAGTGTCCGTCCACAAAGCCGGTTACTGTACGAAACTTCGTTTCGTCTTGGACAGGCCGCGGACTTTAGTCCGTTACCTTAGACTCTCATTTGAGAAAAAATAAAGACAGTGGTATCATGTAGGGATGAAAAATTTCTTTTTTTGTATCCTTGTGCTGTTGCCGGGCCTGTTTTTTTCCTGTAAAACGTCTCCTCCGGCGGAACCCGTTCCTTCCCCCGTGAAAGAGGAAGGGGGAGCTGCGGTAACCGCCGTTCCGGAAATTGTAAGCGCCATGGCGCGGATAGTGCGGAAGGTACAGAGCCGGGATGTTCCCGTGTACTATACTCTGGATGAAAACGCCGCGATTGTAGTCAAGTCGGATCTTGTTGACGGTGAAGGAAAAAACGAAGAACTCTTTGAGGTGATCTACGATCTTAAAAATGCGGCTCCTGTTGAAGATTTCCGTTACCGGGTACCTTTTTCTGTGGAAAACAGGGCCGGCGGCTTAAAAGAGGATCATGAACTTGACTGGAACATTGAGGAGGGCAGATCGGGCCTTCTGCTCTCCCTTGATGATCATTATACCGGCGCCTGGGTGGAAAACTTTGAACGTTTCAGCAGTCATGGGGCCAAGGTGACTTTTTTTATCACGGGAACCTGGCATGAATTCTGCGCGGAAGCCCTGCGGCAGGGCCATGACGTTCAATATCATTCTCTCGGCCACCTCAACCTGACCAAGGTAAGCAGGGGCGTTTTTTTCAGGGAAACCCTCGCGGCGCTGGACAGTTTCCGGAACAAGGGCCTCCGTTTCAATGCCTTTGCCTACCCCTTCGGGCTCCGGGAAGACTGGATGAATGATGCCCTCTATCCTTATTTTGAGATACTCCGGGGTTACGGAGTCATCTTCAGGCTCTATCCTCTGGAAGATTTGGGCCGGGGCTACCATGCTTCTGTTGCCATCGATAACATTATCTATAAGGATGATGAAGATTTTAAGGCCCATATCACCCTTATGCTGAGAACCCTCAAATTTGTTTCCGGGGATCAGGCGCTTCCCCTCACCACCCACACGATTAGCGACGAGGCTCTCTGGGGCATCAAACCCTGGCGGCTCAATTACCTCCTGGAAAGCGCGGCGGGCCTCAGACTACGTTACTATAAGTATAGCGATCTGGGGGCTATGCCCTCTAAGGAGTGACGCCTTATGCGTTCACTTAAACGCCAATTGCTTTAATTTGCAACGGCATCTTCATTCTTTAACAAAAACCATGTCGAAGATAAAAAAAATGGAAAGAAAATAAGTGAATTCCATCCTCCGGCAAATACGATATATAATGGCTGCGGTAATAATTGGATAGCAAATATAAGCCATACCAAACTTATTGGCGTTATCAGAAAAAACCATCGTGGATATACTGTTTTTCCGAGTATTATTAAAATAGTTAATATAATATATCCAAGGGATAGAACACAAAAAGTCATATTTCCCAAGATAGAAATATTTTCAATCAAAAGCCTTATCCCGTTTTCGGAACTTTCCGAATACATAAATCCCAATATGCTGAATTGCGAATGATAAGCCCCTCCCATTATTTCTCCGAATAATAGTAGTCCTAATAGTATCAGTTTTAATTTTTTACATTGCGGTCTTATAGCAACATATAACTGCCAATACCCTATACAAATACAAAAAGCCGCCATGAGACCTATAAACCCGCCTGTCATAATACGTATTAACGGAAGCTCAGACATTATCCCGGCGTAGGCATCCATCCCGGAATCAGGATTAACCGGATTCGTAGTAAAATAAAGTAACATATCTCCCAAAAAGTATAAAAGCGAACCTATTGCTCCTGTTATACCTGTAAGAATTATTATCTTTTTCATAAAACATCCCCCGAATAAAATATATTAGTTAGTATAAGCTAACTATATGAAGTATACGGTTTCAATGATCTTCTGTCAATTCATTCAGACTAAACTTGACCCGCATTGCGTCATGAAAGCTCGTGAAATGAAGAAAAATCATGAAATTTATTCAAAATTTTTGAGAATATAGGCTGATTTTGCTTGACTTTCTAAAAATATTGTGTATATAAGTAAAATATGGTGTATTGAGGAGTTGCAAATGAGAACAAACATAGAATTGGACGAGAAGTTGGTAAATGAAGCTATGCGTATAAGCGGAATCGCCACGAAAAAGGCATTGGTGAATAAAGCGTTACAACAATTTATTGATTCAAATGATTTAAAAGAACTGCTTAAATATCAAGGCTCCGGCATATGGGAAGGTAATTTGGAAGAAATGCGGACTACCCGATGAAAAATATTATTGTTGATACATCGGTCTGGATTGATTTTTTTAATAAAAAGAATGTCTCCCCTGAAACAATGATATTAAAAAAGTTGATAGAAAACAACAAACAATTTTATATATGTCCGGTTATCTATCAAGAAGTGTTACAGGGAATCAGGGATAATAATTTATTTGAAAAAATAAAGAAAATTCTTTTAAAACATAATATGGTTGATGTTGACATAATGGAAGCCACTAATAAAGCCATTGATATTTATAGAATATTACGAAAAAAGGGAATCACGATAAGAAAATCAATAGATTGTTTAATTGCTTCTTATGCAATTACTGGAAGGATGTATTTATTGCATAAGGATAGTGATTTTACAGAAATAGCAAAAGAATTTAAACTAAAAATGTTAACTGGTTGAAAGCAAAAAAAACTGCGCATAACAGGACTGTTTACGCTTCGCCGCCAGTAGGCGGCTCGGGCTCCATTTTGGCTAGGTCAATCGCTTTGCTCATTCCCACGCCAAAACTCCGCCACATTTTGCCAGCCCTGGTCTTTGCTGCGCAAAGCCCTTATCCGGGCTGGCAAAACGTCGTAAACAGCCGGAACGTTATG